>JAHEAM010000342.1:1372-4681 GCA_024642765.1 Planctomycetaceae bacterium | reverse complement strand
AGAGGGTGGTAAGATTTAACGAAGATTCGGATTTTTCCAGAAATGACAAAAATTCCGCTCCAGTTGTGCCTTGGATCTCTGAAGATTCTTCGTTGTGTTGCGAATTCGCTAGCGAAACAACCAATTCGTCCGGATGGGTTAGGCTCAAAGAACCGAACTGTGACCTTGTTTTATTAGTCGAACAAGCAGCGGCAAAAGCTGCTTTTTGCGACTAACGACACCATCCAATTGATAGAGATGTTTTTCTAGGCGTGGATAGTTCAGAGCCTCCCAGGAATCAGGTTCTTGCGAGAGCAAAAGCAGACTTCCATTCGAAACGACGTCGGTTACCAATAGTGCCGAAAAATCGAGTCGTCGTTCGTTGGTCATACTCATCAAAGCCTCAAACAACTCTTCCTTGCGATTCCAAAAAAGCTCGAATCCAATTTCTTCGATTTGGGAGATCGAAAAACGCTGACCTTGTTCTTCAAACTCTTTGCAGTCTTCGTTCAAGACCTCGCTTGCCTTGCAAGTGCGTAGCGCCGAACCTATTTGAAAGAAATCATTGGCAAAGTCCTCTAAATCATAGTGGCAAAATTTTGCAAGCCATATCATTGTTTCTCGGTCGATGTCCGTCGTCGTCGGTGAACGCAGATACAAGGTGTCGGAAATGATGCCGGCAACCATGCACAACGCGATTCCTGGTTCAGGTAATATTCCAGCAGCACGAAAATGACGAGCGACCAAAGTGCAGGTCGAGCCAACGGGCTCATTGACAAAACGAATCGGCTGTGCGGAACGGAGTCCGCCACCGAGTCGATGATGATCGAGCACTTCCAAAATATCGGCTTCGTCGGCACCCGTGACAGCCTGGGCCAGCTCATTGTGATCAACCAAGATCAACTGCGGGCGTGGAGGACTGATCAAATCTGCCTTGGACAATACGCCGATAAGTTTCCCGTTGTCATTCAAAACCGGAAACAATCGTTCTCGAGAGCGCTCAACCTTCTTCCGCACATCTTCTAAAGATTCACCTTGAAGCAAGCGGATACCGTCAGTTTGAACAGCTTTTGAGACCATCCGCGCGGATTTGATCCTCAATGTCGTTGTCGCCGTGTCGTACGGACTTTTGATTACAGTAACGCCGTTGACTGTAGCGAGCTGCAGAAGTTCTGGCGAAAGTTCATTGCCACCTGTAATAACTAAAACTTTTACGCACCGCTCGAGTGCGGGCAATTGAATCGTTGGTCGATCGCCGCAAACAACCAATGAATTTTCCGCTGGATAATTTACGATGCTCTTCGTAAAACGTTCAGCGCTCATGGCACCGACCATCAACAGCATGTCAGATGGAATTTCGTCTGCGCTATGATGTTGAAACTCACCACTGATTACTTGACGGATTTTCTCAACGTTCGTGTGGATACGTCGTAATTCAAGTTGATCCGACGCTCCTTCAAAAACCAATTTGAGTAAGTCCAACAGAGTCAAAATTCCGAGGAAATTGTCGCTCGCGTCGAGGACCGGTAATGCCGAAAGGCCATGTTGCTCCATACGCTCGTAAACTTCGAACACCACTTCCGTGTCACGAGCGAAAATTGGGTTGCGCCGGCATATTGCTCCGACCTCAGGACGCACGTCCATGATCATTTTAGGAGATTCAATTTCAGCACATTGCAGAGCATATTCAGTGCGTTTATTTGGAGTGCCACAACAGGCCGCAATTGCGTCTGGCCGAGTCGTGCGTTGGAGCAAGTCGGCGTATGCGATCGCTGCACAAATGGCGTCAGTATCTGGATTCTTGTGACCAAAAACATAAATAGGCATGAATCTCGCGCCTTGCAGCTTCTTTAAAATTGAGTTGCGACGTTGAAGATCTGATTCCAAATGGAAACCCCTATCTTATGGAATTATTCTGTTTTCGCGATGCCACTCAAGAATTTCCCTTTTCCAAAAGAACTGAAATCGCTTGGTGTTCGTAGCGTTTCTTTTTGCAGTCAATAACTGTCTTCCCAATTGGGGTTCGTGACGATGGGCCCAAGATCGGTTAGATTATTAGTGGCAAAAGGGATTGAAAATTCACAATTCAAACGGGAAATGATGCAAACGGGAAACGACATGAAAACAATTTTACGAATCTTGGCCGTACTGGCCGTCATGAGCACGCTTTCGGCCATTGCTGTCGCTGACGATTGGATCAATTGGCGTGGCCCGTCTCAGAACGGCATTTCACGCGAAACAAATTTAGTGAGCGATTGGTCGCTTGATGGAAAAAATGTCCTTTGGCAAGTTGAGACCGGCGGACGGGCAACTCCAATCGTCGTGAACGACCGCGTTTATTTGGACTGTCGAACACCCGACGATTTCAACGATGTGAATGAAAAAATTCATAGTCGCGAACAGGTCATATGTTGGGACGCAAAAACAGGTGACGTGCTTTGGAACGACAAGTTTAATGTGTTTCAAACCGATATTCCTTCTCCTCGCGTCGGTTGGGCTTCGTTAGCTGGCGATGCTGAAACGGGAAACATTTATATGCATACGGTAGCGGGCATATTTCGTTGTTATGATCCTGACGGAAAAGTCCTTTGGGAGCACTCAATGGTTGAAGAATACGGCGAAATTCTCGGGTATGGTGGGCGAATCCAGACACCCTTGGTGGATGAAGATCGCGTGATCATTAGTTTTCTTGCGGCTAACTGGGGCGAGACAAAAGGCCCAGCTCCACTTCACTATTATTATGCATTTAACAAAATGACCGGCTCGCTCGAATGGATCACCGCACCGGGCACGGCGCCCGAAGGTACCAACTACTCATCGCCCGTTCCTGCCATTTTAGATGGTCAACGTGTTTTGGTCGGCGGCAATGGAGACGGTGGACTTTATTGCATCAACGCTCGGACCGGAAAGAAACTTTGGGGATTCCCAATGTCGCTTGCGGCCATCAATGCAACGCCTGTGGTCGATGGGAATTTGATTTTCACTTCTCACGGTGCTGACAATATTGACAGCGAGGAATTCGGAAGCGTGCGCTGCATCGATGGCGTGAAAGCTATGACGGATCCGGATAACGCTGTTGTCTGGCGACGAGATGGCATCAAAGCGGATTATTCGTCTTTGATTGTTCACGACGGAATTGTTTATGTCATGGCCGACACAGGTGAGTTTTTTGCGATCGATGCTAAAACAGGTACCGAACTTTGGGTTCAGAGTCTAGGCAAAGTCGGCAAGGGCTCGCCCGTATTTGCCGACGGGAAAATTTACATGACGGAAGTCAACGGGAATGTTTGGATTTTGAAACCTTCGCGCGAGAAGTGTGAAATTGTTTCT
>JAHEAM010000342.1:0-1362 GCA_024642765.1 Planctomycetaceae bacterium | reverse complement strand
GCGCTCAAGGGAACTGGTGATGACGAAATTTATGCATCCGTTGCAATTTCGAATGGACGAGTGTTTGTTGTCTCTCGAGACCGTACGATTTGCTTGAGCAATGGTGAAGTTGCTGGAGTTTCCGAAATCCCTCTGCTCGATCTCAAACAAGAGCCAGTGGCCGAAGATGCAACTGTTGCGTCGATCCAATTGCGGCCCTACGAAGTCGTAATCGCTCCTGGCGAAAAAGTAAATTACGAAATTCACTGCTTCGATGATAAAGGTCGATTCGTCAAAGTTGTCGCTCCCGAGTTGACTGCCAGCGAGGAGTTGAAGGGCCTGACGATCGAAGGCGCAACTGCTACGGCGCCAGCTCAAGATTTCGATATCGCAGGTACGGTTTCTACATCGCTCGGCGAATTGTCGGCGAAATCGCGAATCCGGGTTTTTAATTCGGCCAAGGAGTGGAGTTGGGACTTCACAGGATACAAAGGAGTTCAAGTTCCGCCGACTTGGGTGCGTGCGTTCGCCAAGGCCAAACCACTCGACATCGATGGGAACACGGCTATTGGATTCGGTGGTATCGGGAATTCAAAGGGCCGGCCAGGTCATACTGTCTTTATTGGCGATGCCAACATGAAGGACTATACGATCCAAGCTGACGTGCGTATGACCGAACAGCGGCGGCAACTGCCTAACATTGGTGTGACAGCGAATCGTTATACCTTCATGATCAAAGGCAATTACAACAAGGTTCAAGTGCAAAGCTGGCAACCACACTTGCGGATGGCCAAAGATGCGAGTTTCAAGGTAGCCCCAGATACTTGGTACACGATGAAGTTCAAAGTCAAAGTCGAAGGCGGCGAGGCAAAACTGTTTGGGAAAATCTGGCCAACCGGCGAGGCTGAGCCAGATGCTTGGACTATCGAACATGTTGATCCACATCCAAATGAAACTGGTAGCCCAGGCATTTATGTGTATGCCACCACGGACTGTATGTTTGACAACATTAAAGTCACCTTTGAATAGTGGACCTCGAAATTATCGAACGTCGAGGTAGAACTTGGAAGCACCTCGGCATCAAATGTAAAAACAAAAAAGAAATTGGAAAGAAAAAATGTTGAAATTGAAAAATCTATTTTGGGGATTTGTGCCTTTAACTATTGGCCTCCTCGTTCAAGTCGGCTGCGAACCAACTCCGCCCGCCAAACCGGCATCCCCAAAGTCAGGTACGATTCAACCACCTGCAGTGGAAGTACCGCAAGCCAAAGCTGAAGAAGCCAAAGCTGAAGAAGCCAAAGCTGAAGAAGCCAAAGCTGAAGAAGCCAAAGCTGAAGAAGCCAAAGCTGAAGAAGCCAAAGCTGAAGAAGCCAAAGCTGAAGA
>JAHEAM010000341.1 GCA_024642765.1 Planctomycetaceae bacterium | reverse complement strand
TTTGGACATCGGTCTTTTTTCGAATAGAATTTTTCTGTCGCGCCACCAAGTCAATGGGCGCGATAAGGAACAAGCCAACGGCAACAATTGTCATTGACAATAGTTGTGTAGCTCGAGAGGTTTGATAATTGAATTGGCTCATTTCTAGGATCCTCGATTTAAGGGTTTTGAACGAACTTGCTACACCAATCGCAGCAAGTGTTGGCGGTCGCTGGGAAGACATTCCCGAAGAAACTTTGACTAACACGTTTGCGTAATGTTGGCATCGCACTCTTGTACAGTTCAGTGCCAAAAAATCGCAAGCAATTTCCTGATCGAGCGCAAGTCGCGATTGAGCGATCCAAACCAGAGGATGAAAAAAGAAACCGGTCCTTACCAAAACTGGCAACCAATTCCACATTAGGTCGCAGCGTTTTGAATGAGCCAATTCATGAGCGACAATCAACCTCAGTTCGTCTAGTCCAAATGATCGAATTACCGACTCGGGAATCAAAATTGTGGGTTTGATTGCACCGACCAAAATCGGCGATTTAATCGCGGATGACATCGCAACCTTTGGCGGATTCGACAACTTCAACTGGGAACTTAGGACACGGTAATAGCTCTGGAATTGCTCGTTTACTAATGGCGAAGATTTAGCAAGCAACTTCCTCGCAAACATTTGCTGGCGAATGACATTAAAAAGGCAAAATGCACATCCGACGATCCAGATGACAAACAAGAACGTATTATTAATCCATTTCTTGTTGTTGACTGGCAAACGATCATTAGACCTTAAGGGCACCTCGGCGGGTCGGCGGTTGAATTCACTCGTCAATTCGATTGCATAATCAACACTTGTGGCATCAGCGACTCTCTGGCTGGAGGTTGGCTCTTTCCCCTTGGAATTAGCAATTGAATTATTGTTTTTAATTGAACCGGGAAGAATTGGTAGTTGCAAAAACCCGCCGAGCAACAAGACTAATGCAAACTTGAAATAAGCAATCCGCCAAATCCAACAACGAGTCGAGGCAGGAAACCTTTTCCAAAACCGGCAAATCAACCAAGCCAACGCCAGCAACAATCCACCTTGCCAACTGGCAGCAAACATACGATCGCCCCAAATCTCTAGAAAGTTGCTATGCATTGCAATGTCGGCAATCATGACTGGTCTCATCGCTTTGGTTTAATCGTTGTTCGATTTCATTCTTTTTGAATCGAGTTTAGACACGAGTTTCTTAAGTTGTTCGCATTCTTCACTGGACAACTGCGTATGCTTGTCTAGGTAGGCGACAAATGGCGATACGGATCCTTGTAACACGTCATCGACGAAATCACCAACGAGTTCCTGAACAAACTCAGTCTTATTAATAGTGGGCGCATAGTGATTAACACCGTCGATCTTTCGCCGCTTGAGATATTTTTTCTCGCGAAGCCTCTCCAGAACGGTCAAAATAGTAGTTCTCGCTTGTCCTGATATTTCAGCCATGTGCGCAACAACGTCTTTTACTCGAATTGGATTACGTTCGACGACGAATTGAAGGACTTCCAATTCAACGCGACCCAGTGGTTTTCGTTTAGATCTCATCTCGCTCCCGAAACATGACTACTACTGTCGTCACATGTTATGCGTGGCTACACGTGTAGTCAACTCCAAGATGTAAATTATCAAGGATAATTTACAATATCCGAACCCGAAACCTTTGACATGCATTGAAATGCGAACAAAATCTCAAATGAAAGAACGGGAATTTATTTAGCATGCTGAATACTTTTTTCTTATTTTGCTTACCTCCAAATAAAAGTCACGTCAAATCCATGTGAACGAAAACCCTTACGCTCCACCCGGCGAGAGCAACACTCAACCATGCACGTCGGCCAAGCGTTTATTTTAATGAGCATGCTTCAGAAATGATCGGCGAATCAATTCCCGATCAACACTTATCGCAATTGACTTCGGAAATGCTGGAACGACTCGGTTGAAAATTCCTCAGCGATGGGGTCGAAGTCATGAGTTACCGTAACAATTTCGACTTACGAAATCACAACCGGCAAGGCCGCCGCGGCTTGGTACATACCGACGTTCGGCGGATGTAAATGCGATGACTCCAACTCATTGCGACTCTCGGCGCAGCGAGCACTATTGGGACATCTGAAGCCCAGCGTTGCGATTTTTCTGCACAACGAATACGTTCGCCAACAAAACTATTGTTGATGCCAATTATCGTGCGGCGTCGCCAATGGACCGCAAAAAGCTAAGCTGATTTCACCAAGACATTTTTTTCGATTCAAATCAAAACCGTCAAATCACGGCAGCCAGTGGAGCACATCCCGTCTGCCGCAGTTCCTCAACGGTGATTTTTCCCCTTGCAGTCCGACAGCTATCGGTAATAGAAGTCCATTTCTTGGCTGTCGTCATCCCGCGATCACCACAACCACTTCGTGACTAAACCTGATCAAACGCTAGATTCGAGGCGTTGCATGGCACCATGCTCGTACCGGAATATTCCGCAGCCTCGAACAGCTACTTTTTCCAGATCGCCCAACTGGAAGTAATCAATGATTACGGTGACGATGAGGTACATCATTTTGGCACATTTCGTTGAAACCTCTCCCTGTTGGATCAAATGCCAGGCGAGTTCATCGATCTGCGCGGCTGACCTGAAAAAGACGCCCACAGCGAGCAGGGAAGCGTCGCGAGGAATTTTTTGAGTTTCTACTACACCGGAACAAACAACCACATGTTGTCGGCGCACCAGTGCAGGTAACCGATCTCGCAATGCTCTTGCAACATTCCCTAAGGAACGCTGAAGTTGATAATGAACAGTCAATTGAGAACGCGCCGCTTACCTGTCGCGATTTTGCCCTTCACTTTCGTGAAGTGGTCTTTCCAGACATCCCATAGCGAACAGCCTGCAACTCTCGCCGTCTTGAACGAAATAGTAGATGGAGTCTCGCAGAGGACTCAGTCATCTTCTAGCACGCGCGAGAACAAGCTGTTCCGAACTCAATCTTAAAGTTAGTAGTACTGGTTATTGCAACACCGGGTTATTGCAACACCATTGGTTCGGGATATCGAGTTGATCGCACGAGCCACGTCCAAATCGCCATGTCACCCCTCCGCCGACCCAGTAACTGGCAATCGATGTGCTCGTAAAATTGCCTAATTGTTCGGTATCGCGAAACATTCCCCCTGCCATGATGTCCAAATCGACGCCCGGCAGTACGTCTTGTATGCCGATACCACCCGAAATACGATGCTGAGAAGTTACCGCCAGCAACCCCTGTGCGTATCGTACCGCACGAAGGTCAGGCTGTATCACACCGCCGATACTGAGTCCCGGTGACTGATTGATTGGATTTTCAGCCCACGTATATCCCGATCGGAAGCGATACCGACCAACTGTAAGTTGACTTCCAAATTGCACAACAAGTTGGTTCTTATAGATAGCGTCGAAGGTGTCGGCGTTTTCCCATAGTTTGTAGGTGAGATCGAGGCCCAAGAGCAAGTCACCGCCCATCAAGGCGGTGTTTGCAAGACCCAATCCTATATTTTCGGGCATGTCCAACTTAACATTCAATGGGATTTGACCCGGGCCTGGATTGACCACAAAACCGTTTTGAAAATTAAAATTCTGTTTGGTTTGGTAATAGCCACCCAGTGTATTGCAATCATTGAGTTTGTAATTGGTGCCTAGAGTACCCCGCAGCGCATAGTCCATCACCATATTGCTTGCACCAACAAATGGACTATCGTAGATGCCGATTCCCAGTGCAGTCGACGTACCGATAGACCAACGATCAGTTAGGTCAACCCCAAGAGAAACTGGCACAGAAAAGATAAACGTTCCCGTACCTGTTCCACGGCTTTCGGGAACATCCGTGTAGTTTGCGAGCCCACCACTTGTGGTAACAAAACCTATTCCTAATGTGGCTGGCAATCCGAGCTCACTGAGCTCTTGAGAAACTCCAATATTAGCCACCGCCGAACCAGGTGCTGAAGATTTCGCAGAAAACGGTTGAATTAGCGCGGGTCCAACAAACGGTATGTTACCAGTTTGAGTTAAATTGACCGTCGGTTCCGCCCAAGCGCTACTAAAAGTGAACTGCGTTCCCTTCATTTGCGTCAGCGCAGCTGGGTTGCCATTCACGGCCGACAGGAAGTCTTGTGGACGTGCAATACTAACACCTCCCATACCGCCAGATGCGGGCATGAGGTTGTTTTGAAGCTCTACGCCAAACGTCTGAGCTTGAATGGAGCGAACTCCAGTGAAAAGCACTCCAGCAAAAAGCACGAAATGAACACAAAGTCTGAATTTTGTGAATTTCATTGAGTGCACCCCTATTTCTTATCGGATTTATTGGAATTATCGTTAGTCTTTTCCTATTATCGAAAGCAATATCATCTTCGTGCAGCTTTATTTGTAAAAAACAACATCTGCACATCAAAAGCCGTCGCCTCAACGCTAGCTTTATTCGCTTTTGCTTTTCTTAACCATAGATTGAGCCATAGCAATTACTTCCAATCACCCAGTGAAAAATCATGCGGTACTGAGTTTGAAGCGATGGGAGGAAGTCGGCGTGGCGGCGTGGGCGCCAGATTGTTTGTGCGCAAATGGAAGGATTTAGACTGTTTGGGCCCGACTCCGCAACCAATTTTTGGTCCGACGGACGGTACTGGGGTGAAGTGATTCAACAATTTCCAAACATAT
>JAHEAM010000340.1 GCA_024642765.1 Planctomycetaceae bacterium | reverse complement strand
GTTGGTGCCGTCCGTTTTTGGAGAAAATGTTCGTAGCGGCGCAAAAGAATGAGGCTGTTTCCCTCCCAAATGAGGGTGAGTACGCTGCCGATCGGTCGCAACACATCCGTGAAGGCAAAGGAAAACCACCGCAAAATGCGGGGTAAGCCTTGAGTCACCAGCAAGAATGGCTGTTTTTCGACGGGATATTGGTCATTTTGACAAAAAACGTTATCTTATTGAGTCAAGACTCCGGGTTCCGCAATTGGAATACTGGCAGATTTCTTGATTTTCCTCCCAAATGAATCGGGATTTGACGGACAAACGATGGCAAAAAAGAAAACCAAATCGGCGGATAGTGCATCCGAGCCAAAGAAAAAAGTGACTCGCAAGAAAAAAGAAGTCGATGGTTCAGAACCGGTGGTCAAGAAAAAGGCGAAACGCAAAGCGCGGGCCAAAAAAGTCGTAGTTCCCGATCGGTTCAAGTTGTTTTGGGGTGTCTTCAATCACGCGATGAAGCGCGTTGCGCTCTTTGAGTTTAATCAACGCAAGGCGGCACAGGCTCGTGCGGATGAATTGAGTGAAGGCGGTAAGCCTCAACACTTTGTGCAAAAAGTCAAAGAAGTAATCGAAGCCATCGAAATTATTGACAAGACTGCAGACAAATAGGCTGCAATTGGGACCGGCAGTCTGCCTTTCGCTAAAACGTTACGCGTTGGATGCCTTTTGTCCCGCCGGGAGTTCAGACGCCCAGTGCGTTTTTGATCAACAGCCTAGTTGCCGTGTCGAAGAGTTGGCTTTTGCCAAACCCAGCTAAAGCACCCGCGGCACGTGCTTTGGTTTGTGCCCAATCAAAATTTGATATGAGCATCATGTGCGGCGACTCGTTTGACGCCTTTGCAAATTCTTCGATTATTTCGATACCATCCTCGCCAGTTGCGTCAAATACCCGATTCACGAAAATCAAATCGGGTGATTTGTCGACGAGCAATTGCTTCAATTCCGCACCGCTTTCGACAGCAATCCAATCCACTTGTGTCAATTTTTGAACAACTCGCGCGAGGGCGGCGTTATCCGGTGAACAACTTCCGGCGCTAACAACTAACATGAGTTCAATCCATTGATTCAATTGGAAATTGTGTCGGACATAGGCAAGTTGCCGTGCATCTGGCGAGGCTACGTGGGAAGCGTCCCGAAGTTTTTTGCGCCATGCAGCAGCGATGAGTTGGGCAGCGATGAGTTGGGCAGCGATGAGTTGGGCAGCGTAGTCCCATTCGCTGGTAACGAGTTGCGAATAGGCAGTGTATTTCCCTTTGGCAGTGTATTTCCCCGCGGGAGTGACAATCCGTTCGGCAAAGTCGACCCATTCGGAAGGCTTGTACTTGACAGGGTGCCGCCATTTCGATTTTGCATTCGCACGCGATAGTCAGCCGGTTCATACCGTTGGTTGCAGGCCAAACCTGCAATTAAGCTCAGCAAAGCTAGGGTTAAAACGGATTTTCTTGAATTCACAATTCCTGCCATCTCTGTCCCAGACACTTTATTTTAATCCAGATTTCATATCGATTGACAAGTTCGACGAGTGCCGTATCGCCGCTTGCCAAAAGTCGATTCGCGACAAGTCAAATAAGCCAATCAGTTTACTTGGTCGTTAAAGTCTACCATCAAACCACCAAAACTAGCCATAGATTGTGTGCGAACTGTTTGACTTCAACCATTAATTTTACCATTGACGCACACAACAAACGAGTTTTAGCTGGAAAAGTTTGCCGAAACAGAATTTCCCGAACATTAGGTATCCAAGGAACAACTGGCAGGACATGAACTTCTCATTCTCTACTTGAAAACTCAGGCAAAACCACCGAATAAACTCGTACGAACTTGGGTGGAAACCCATTTCGAATGACGAAAAAGAAATCCATCAGATTCGAAACTATAGAAGGCAGTGGACGCTTTCGCGGTTTGGTGGAACATCTCTTGGACCAGTTTGCGTGTGCACGCTGTTGAGCCCTAAGCGATCGAATCAGTGGTGGCTTGGGTGACTTGGGTTTTTATCCAGCCATCTCGATTCACTGAAACGAGGTTGGTGGCGCGGCCGAAAACATTGACTCCGTTAGGGGTTCAAACAGATTTGCAAACTAGTTCAAATTTTTAGGAGACGAGTCTCAATGAAAACAAAAATCTTTGCAATGATGCTCCTGATGTCTGGTGTCACATGTTGTGACGCATTCGGACAAGGATTGTTATCTCGCATGTGTGGACATGGAAGCTGTGATGCTCCATCGACTTGCTGCGACACCGGTTCTAGCTGTGGTGCGGGATTGCACCTGAGCTTGGATGTTCATCTTCCTCGTCTTCGCCGTGGCGGATGCGGTAGCGGATGCGACAGTGGATGTGACAGCGGCATGGTAAATAACGGCTGTGGTTGCAATGCTCCAGCAGCCGCTCCATGTGGCGGCGGTTGCGATTCAGATTGCGGCGGAAGCTGCGCCGGCGGATTGCTGTCTGGATTCAATGGTTTCGGTTTGCGAAATCGTTTGGGTGGCCGATGTGGCGGCGGATGCGACGCAGGTTGTGATTCAGGTTGCGGTGGAGCTCCGGTAAATGCTGGCTGCGGTTGCAACGCTCCTGCAGCAAGTGGATGCGACAGTGGTTGCGACGCAGGTTGTGGATGCGGTAACAATGGTGGTCGCCTACGCGGCATGTTCGGCGGCCTCCGTGGTCGACTTGGCGGAATGGGCTGTGGTGGCGGATGCGACAGTGGATGTGGTGCGGTTGACGCAGGTTGCGGATGCAACGCTCCAGTAGCCAACGTCTGCGATAGCGGTTGCGGATGCGACTCTGGTTGCAGTCAAGCTCGACGACACTGCGGACTTTTGGACCGAATTCGCAATATGGGCGGTGCTCGTGGTTGCGGTGGTTGCGACAGCGGTTGCGACTCGGGATGCGGTGGAGCAGTTGTCGGCAACGGTTGCGGTTGCAACGGTGGCGCAACCGTTCAACCGGCAGCTCAGCCAACCGTGATGGAAGGTGCTCAACGATCGACGACTCCAACCGTTGACCCAAACGCTTTCATTATTCGTGGTGCTAAGTACAGCAACAACTAATTGAACGCGGCAAAAAGAGCTGCACAAAAAGTTGAACTGAATAAAAATCAAAAGGGCCGAGACATCGAAAGATATCTCGGCCCTTTTTTTATTACAACTTCGGCGATAGTTCAATCTAGCTTTTGCCCTAACGCAGAATGGTTCAATGGAAATTCAATTTTTCAAATCAGATACCCTAATTGTTTATTAGAGCTACTGTTGCCGAATGAGAGCTGTCATCAGATATCGCAGGACATCGCCGTCCTTTAGTAGCCTTGACTTGAGTGGTGCAAGGGATACTTGGCCGCGGGTGGCAAGCTCCACTAGATTGGGTGCGATTGAAAGTTGCCCAAAGTCGTCGTCGGAATAGCTGGTGGCGATTTCGATGGCTCGGTCGATCTCTCCCATTCGAGCAAGCCAATCGACTATCGTTTCGGCGACCAAAAGGTGATGCGGTTGTCCTATCGATTCCGCTAGCTTCGATTCGAAGTGTTTGATTGCTGCCGCTCGATCCATGTCGAGTAACCCCGAATAAAACAGTGCTAAATCACGATAGTGTGACTCGAAGGGTGGCTCACCAGCGAATTGAAACATCTCGCCCAGTCGCTCGCCGTAGTAGCATAATGACAATAGCATTTTCAAAATCCTGTTTTGGATCGTGATTCGACCGATTCGGGTCACACTGTGCAGATGAGTTGCATCGATGTGGGGCGCGCCGCCGTTCTCCGAGGCGTCCTGGGACAGTACCGATTGGCTAAACGCTTGGTCGTCGACAGCAAGTGACCGTGGATTGCTGCCCATGTTCTGCAGCAGCTCGCCATAAAAATGCTGGATCAGTTCTTCGGCAAGCGAAACTTTTACCAACTGCGGAAGATATGCCGCCGATGAATCAAACATCGTAATCGCGTTACAAGTCCCATAGTGTTCGAGAATCAATTGCATTCCCCAAACGGGATGCACGCCGCGGTGCAAGGCGATTTCGATGGCTTGATCAAGGTTCGTGTCTGTGATCGGAGTTGCCGTGAGTTGTTCCAGAACCCAAGCGCGGTCCTCAAGCGGTTCCAAATAATTCCAGGCTCGACCCAGGTCGCCGTTTTCCAGGGACAACAAACCCACTTCTTGGCAGGCGGCCAACAATTCGGATTCCAATGCCACGCGATTTGTTGCCTCGAGCTCTTCCAGTGATTGCCATGAAACAATCGGCAGTCCCAAACGCAAACGCGACTGCATTTTGCGGACTTCGAAGAGCCGATGCGGGTCTTTTGTCATTTTGAAATATTCGGCAGCATCGCTCAACGCGAGTTCTGGTTGGTCGGCATCCAGTTGGCGCTGAATCTCAGTAATGATATCCATGATTTATTTCAATATATTCGAGTCAAGGTCTAAGACCAGGTTGAGGAACTTTCGCATTCGCGTCTTGCCAAGTATAAACGTAACGGCTGTACAACGCACGCCGCGATTTGACTTGGCCCATTTTGATATTCTCCAGAACCATGCCCTTAGATTGTTTTCGAAACTGTTCCTTTTTCCTGTTGGAAAATCGAGACCTGGCACGCGTTCAACAGACGATCGTTGCACTGGGCGGGACATTGGCGGGACAAGTGGCACCTACGGAAACTCTAAATGGAGATC
>JAHEAM010000339.1 GCA_024642765.1 Planctomycetaceae bacterium | reverse complement strand
ACCACTCGAATTGCGTGATTTGGTCTCGAACGGTTTACCCTTTGCCTTTGTTCGCGATCCATCGCCTCGATTGGCACTACTTCTTCCGGCGCTGTTTCTTCCGGCACTGTTTCTTCCGGTACTGTTGGCACCTTTAGAACGAGTTTTTTGTTTTGTCGTTTTAGGATGGTTCGTTTTTGTTGTCCCTTTTGGTGATTTTTTCGGTCGCCATGCTTTGAGAGCGCGGACTTCTTCCAGAGTCAGATCTCGATATTGGCCAACAGGTAACCCACCAATTTCCAAGGGACCGATTGCTACGCGCTGAAGTCTCGTGACCTTATGTCCGACTCGCGCCAAAAGGCGACGGATTTCGCGATTCTTGCCCTCTTCTAAAACGATTTCCAGGATCGCGCCCTGTCGGTTGCGTTTGAGGAGTTTAACGCTCTTGGCTTTGGCCTTTCCCTCGGCTAAAAACACACCCTTCTCTAGTTGGGTCAACTGCTCAGGTTGTGGCACGCCGACGGTTTGCACCTGATAGGTTTTTTCGATGCCGAACTTTGGGTGCGTCAAGCGATTTGCAAGATCGCCGTCGTTTGTTACAAGAATCAGGCCTTCGCTCGACATATCCAAGCGACCAACGTTGTAGACACGAAACTCTGATTTTATTAAGTCGACGACTCGCGTTCGGCCAGAGGGATCACTATTTGTCGAAACAACTCCAGGTGGTTTGTTCACGGCGAAATATTGAAAACGTTGAATTTTGAGACGCTCGCCATCCACCAGGATTTTTTGTGTATCCGGATCGACTTTGGTGCCAAGTTGATCGGCCACTTTTCCGTCAACTTCCACGCGGCCCTCGACAATCAGCTCCTCGCATTCGCGGCGACTGCCCAAGCCAGCGGAGGCTAGGACTCGTTGCAGTCGCTGCAATCCAGACGCCTCTTCAGCTTGATCCTCTTGGTTTGCAGAAACGTTTTTGTTGTTTTTGGACACGACAATCGACTCGATTCAATTTTTAACTGTGGAAAGTTGGGATGGTTACGGTGCGCCTAATCCACTCCCTTGGTTCAAACCTCTGAAGAGATAAGCGTCGTAATGAGTCTAGACGCTTTGCAAAAAAACGCAAATGGTTGATGCTTTTAGGAGGATTGGGAAAATGAGACGCAATTGTTGTTTTGGCAAAGGCAAATTGATAGGCTATCCCCCGGAGACGAATGGACGCTGCCCCTGCCCTTTTCGAAAAGAAATGACAATGAGCAAAACGAATAGTCAGTTGAAGTCGGATTTGAGAATTGACGACGTTACAGAGCTTGAACAAATTCCAAATATCGGTCCAGCTACGGCGGGTGACCTACGGATGTTGGGTATTCATCGTCCGCACCAATTGGCAACGCAGGACCCGATGGAATTGTATACACGACTTTGTGAAATGACTGGCCAATGCCATGACCCGTGCGTGATTGACGTGTTCCTGGCTGTCGTTGATTTCGGCAAGGGCAATAAGCCAAAACCTTGGTGGGAATTTACAAAGGTACGAAAGTCGATGCTGGCCATGCGTAAGCCCAAGTGAATGCGAATAACGCAAGGCTACTGTTTGCAGTCTTTTTCGAATCGGGTTTTGATGTTTGTTAGAATGATCTGTTCGAGCGAGAAGTCCCGGCCCATTGTTATCCAACCTTCGATGGGCTCCATCAGAACGATTTCATCCCGATCGTAGTCGAGGGCGCTGTCGTGTCTTGTAGCGCGGCTGGTTACCGTTGAATGCTCTGGTTCACCCTTGTCCTCAAGTTCTTTGTAGACTTTGACATCGACCAAATAACTGTTTTGGTTTGGAATCAAACGAACTTTGGCATAGCGCCGAACGGTTTGCAGTGTTGCATGGGCGCGCTCGAACCCAAATGTTGAGTCGCGACGCCATGGTTCAAAATAAGTTGCCCCAATAGTTTTGTGAGTTTCAACCCAGCCTTCGGTAATGATGCCATCCGTGTTTCGAATTCGCGATTCGCGCGCAATGCGGAAATAGTTGTCGAGTTCGTCGGAAACGGTGTTCATTGCAAAATCTGGATCAACCATCGGGACGGGTAGCGGATTCGCAAGTGCGTAGTCGGAGGCAGAGGTGGCAGTAGGTTCATTTGGGAAAATCGCGCGGCAACCCATCTGCGTCGTACTAAACGCGAGCGTGCTCAAAATCATTAACGTCAAATGAGTTCGTGTTGGTTTCACAAATTGACTTCGCGAACGATGGGGTTCTCCGTGTTTGTCGGCGCGAATTGTGACGATTTCAGCAATGGTTCGCAAGGCCAATGGGTTGTCAAATCAATCGCGGTAAAAATCGGAACTATGCGACGAGAGGTTTGCTTGGAAAGCGTAAATTCTTAATTACTACAACCAAATTCCAACAAATGCACGTGGCTGGTGTAGACGTGCTAGCAATTCGTGTATAGAAACATCGTCGGTCTAAAGTCGAAATTGGATTTGATTGGCAAATTAATGGGACAGCATGGGATTACTTGTCCAAATTGGCTTCATTCAATGAAAGCGTTACTGGGTTCTTAAGTTGATTCTCAGCTATTTGGGATCGCCACTCGCCAATTTTAGTTTCCCAAACCACCTTTAGCGTTGGTTGTTCTGAAATGTAAAAGTCAATTTTCCATTCGTTCGAGTGGCCAAACAGAATTTGCGAGCTCGCGTCTCGGCCAAAGAAAATCGCATTCCCTGTCAGCCAGGCCAGTATCAAACCAAAGACCAAACTATTGGAACTCAAGTTTTTTTCGAAGCTGAATGTCTGGTCGCAATCGTGGTGAGCTCTCATCGACGGCGATAGTGGCGTTCCCTTAACAACATAGAATGTGGTGGTGGGTCGGCTTATGAGCGAAATAGGTCTCCACACAAAAAAAGGCGTCTCAGGGCGAGACGCCGTGGGTGCCGTTTTTCGTGCTTTGAAAACATGCTTTACAACAATGAAAACACTATTTCATATGAGCAAAATACAACGTTGCTTCAATCAATCTATCGCGTACCAGTGGTCGTTTTTGTGTCTTCCGTTTTGGTGGACGTGATTGCGTCCTTATGCAGTAGAACGGAAACGGTTTTCAAACGCACGTAGGCCTCGGACATATACAGATAGCCTTTGTGTTGGCCGACTTCGCCCCAAGAATTCTTGATGATGTAGTACTTGTTGCCAATTTGGTCGTTTGCGGTCCCCACGATATGCATCAAGTGATCATCGGTGGTCGAAAAATTTTCGAACGTTTGTTGCCGCATTGCTTGTGTGACTTCTTGTTCCTTGCCGGGTGCCTTGGCGAAATCGCTATTTGAAGGGTCTGGTACAACAGCCACGCCTTTGGCAGCCACGAATCCACGTTCGCTTACGTCTCCATCCCAAACGACCGTGAATCCTGCAGCAAGTGCATGGTCAATTGTCGAGACAAGCTCGTCGATAGGTACATTGTTGAATGCACCGTTGGAATAGTTGTCAGGAATTTCTAGGGCGAAGGACTCACCAAACGGATGATGTGTATACGACGTAAAGCTGACGTAATTTTTGGCATCAAAACCCAACTCAGCTGCAAACGATTCCGGAGTATAGTCTTTGCCTTGATAGGAAAACTCGACGGGTGGTTTACCCATGTATGAATTCATTACATTTTCGACAACATCGCGCCAGTGATTGCTGGGGGTCTTAATCTGAACAAAGCTATTCATCACACCTGTCAGGACGGCCTCCATTTCTGAATGGTTGTGCCGTGACTCTCCCGGCAGGATGCCGCTGTAGGCTTCTTCGGGAACAATGCCGTTGAGTTTGACTCCATTGATTAAGTCATGAGATAAAGCGCCTTGGGAAAAAGTAGCTTTGCCTTGACGCATTAGGTAGTTAAATGCTTTGTCTTTGTAAATATTTCGAACGACAAACATTTCTGACAGGTTGTGAGCGCCTTTGCCCTCCCGAATGAGCTCTGATTCCAAAAACGAAGTCGTTGAAAAACTCCAGCAGGTTCCCGTATTATCTTGGGATTTCACCGGAGTGTGATCAACTCGTTGCACGTCGGTAAATTCGTAAGTTTGGACGTCAGGTTTCGCGACAGCGTCTTCTTGGGCCCAAATCGGATTGGCTACTAATAGGCAAAATCCAAAACGCAACATCGTCTTGGTCCACCAGTTCATTGCAGTATTCATCGCATCTTTCCTTTTCCGTTATTGGTTCGATGTGGCAGAGAAATTTGCCCGTGCTTGATTGTACTTTGACGGGCAGATGGTTGCCACAAGTGGTTTTAGATGGATTTGATGGGCGTTACTGATATTGGGGTTACCGGAGGCTATGACGTGTCCGACGTCCGTCGGCTAACTGATGTCCTTCGGTTCACCTTGTGAAGAGTTGGTGGATTGAGGGAGCGGGTTGTGTAAACCAAACGGGGCCATCATCAGTCATGTAAAAATGGTCTTCTAAACGCACGCCGAATTTTCCTGGAATGACAAGCATCGGCTCGTTGCTGAAAACCATTCCCGACTCTAGAAGTGTTTTGTTACCTCGGACTAGATTGGGTGATTCGTGAATATCGAGTCCACAGCCATGACCCGTTCGGTGTGGCAGGCCGGGTAGTTGGTAGTCCGGCCCGAATCCGGCTGATTCTAGCGAACGTCTGGCAGCCAAGTCACATTCCTCGCACGCCACGCCGTTCTTTGCCGCTGCAAAGGCTGCGCATTGTGCATCGCGCTCGGCAT
>JAHEAM010000338.1 GCA_024642765.1 Planctomycetaceae bacterium | reverse complement strand
TGGTTGAAGTTCGACCAGGCTACGCCAATAACTTTTTATTGCCTCAAGGCTTGGCAACGGTTGCAAGCGATCACCACAAACGGATGGTCGCAAAACATCGAGCGAAGTTGATGGAGATCGAACAAGGTCGCTTGAAGGACTTGCGTTCTTTGGCCGACTTGATCAGCAAACAAAGTATTACAATCGAAGCCAACGCCAATGACGAAGGCCACTTGTATGGTAGCGTGACGGCAGTCGATATCGTTGCTGCACTTAAGCAAAACGATATTCATTTGCACAACGACCAAATTCGTTTGGAAGGCGTTTTGAAGGAATTGGGTCTCTATACCGTCAAAGTTCACTTGCATAACGATATTGAATCAGAGCTAAAGGTCTGGGTCGTTCCGACGGTTCAGGACGACAAAGCTTAAAAACTATTGCGAATTCTTTGGACACGCAATTTTGGAATTCGAAAAAGCCGACGAGTTTTCCTCGTCGGCTTTTTCAATATACGGCACGTAACGAAATCAGAATCTGCTGTTATACGTGTCCCGAACAAGTCGCTTAAACACCAGACTTGGAATCTATTCTCCTGGCTATTGAAACTCCAACGACGAGTCGTAGGATATTGGGTCGGCAATAAGGACCTCTTTACTGCCGCGCAAATTTCAGGAGTTGAATCACATGCGCTAGCTTTGGCGCGTCTCGGTGCCATTTGATTGGCTACCAGTTAGGAGGAAGCATGGTAACGCCAGACAAAAATCGCAAACCACGCCAAAAAAAACAAGCTACTCTGGCTGATGTTCTCGATCGTGAACAGCCGTTCAATCTGGACGCCGAAGCGAATGTTCTAGGCAGTATTCTGATGTTTCCTGACATCTTCGACGAAATTGTCGCGATTGTTGGCGAAGATGATTTTTACGACGAAAGCCATGGACGCCTCTTCAAGCATCTCAAAGAAATGCAATCATCTGGGCAACGAATTGATATTACGCTTGTTCGCGAGCGGCTTGTCGCGCACGGTGATTATGAAATGGTCGGCGGCGCTGCGCAATTGGCGAAGATTTTTACTTCGGTTCCAACGCCCGCGCACGCCAAGTATTACGCGAAAATCGTCCAAGAGAAAGCGACGATGCGAAGCCTGATTGCGGCTTGTTCCGAGGTGATGACCGCCGCGTTTCTACCGAACGAGGACCCTATGGGGCTGCTCGGAACGGCCGAAGAAAAAGTGTTTGCGATTCGCGAAAGTCGACATCCAAGCAACTTATTGCCGTTGGAAATGGCGCTGGACCAAGCGATCACAAGGCTCGAAGCACGCGCAAATGGCGAGGCTCAAACGGGCAGTGTCGAGTCAGGTTTCAAGGACTTGGATAACCTACTCGGTGGTTTACATGGCTCCGAACTGCTGATCATCGCTGCACGACCCAGTATGGGAAAAACGGCGTTTGCGCTAAACATAGCGGAACATGTTTCCATCAACATTCAGCGTCCCGTGCTGTTCATTAGTTTGGAAATGGCTGCGATCGAGTTGACTGAGCGGATGTTGTGTTCGCTTTCGCGTGTCAACGGTCATCGCCTGCGGAACGGTACGCTGCGTCAAGAGGACCGCTTACGTTTGATTCAAAAAGCCGGCCAAATCTCAAAGGCCAAGATGTATATCGACGATTCACATAGTCAAAAGATGTCGGAGATCGCGGCAGCAGCACGTCGAATCAAACGCAAGGAAAATGACTTGGCCCTCATCGTAGTTGATTATTTGCAGCTGATCGAACCAGAGAATTCCAACGATCCGCGCCAAGAACAAGTTGCGAAGATCGCTAGGCGTCTCAAAGGCCTTGCCAAAGAACTCGCGGTGCCCGTTCTCTGCCTCGCCCAACTCAATCGACAAGCAGAAGATGGTAGCGGGCGTCCCAAACTCAGCCACCTGCGTGAATCAGGGGCGATTGAACAGGACGCCGACGTTGTGATGTTTGTTCACCGCAAGGATTACTATCGTGGTGCCGAGGAAATCGATCCAGAAAATGAAGGAAAAGCGCAAATTATTATCGCCAAACAACGAAACGGGCCAATTGGTGATGTCGACTTGGCTTGGCTCAAGGATTTCACGCGTTTCGCAAATCTGGCGGAAGAGCATTACAACGAGTTGAGCGAGATGCCAAATAGTTTCGAAGAGTTCGCGCAGTAGCCAAGTTCTTTCGAAGAAACATGAATGTTGTTGTGACTACATGTACTTTCAATGGCGCAATTGGCAATTCCATTAAGTGCAAGTTCACAGACGACTTGAGCCTGGGTTGCCAGTTAGGTTCCTGCAATATTCGATACACCGGAACTCTACCCTAAACAGCTCAACAAAATATGACGCAACAATACGATGCTGCCAACATCCATCGGGCTAATCTAGTCGGAAGTCTTTGGATGATCGCATCGATGGCTGCTTTTTCAGTTGAGGATTCGATCCTAAAAGCAGTTTCGAAAATGCTCCCCATTGGCGAGGCCTTAATTCTCGTGGGGTTGGGTGGAGCATTGATTTTTGTATGTGTCGCAGTAATTCGCCATGAAACTCTATTTAGCCCAGAGGGTCGTTCTCGGGCGATGTTCTTACGTCTAGTTTTTGAATTGTTGGGTCGCTTGTTTTATGTGCTGTCGCTTGTGCTTACATCGCTTTCATCCACCACTGCTATTCTTCAGGCAACTCCTCTGGTTGTGATCCTAGGTGCGGTTATTTGCTTTGGTGAAAAAGCCGGATGGAAGAGGTGGCTGGCGATTTTCGTTGGAATGCTGGGCGTTTTGATTGTTCTACGGCCAACTGCAGACTCCTTTTCAGTCATGTCGATTTTTGCCGTTGGAGGAGTTGTCGGATTTGCGGCGAGGGATTTGGCAAGTCGAGCTGCGCCCGATGCGGTCACGACCTCGCTCCTTGGGCTTTATGGCTACATTGCGATCTCGGTTGCCGGTTTCATATTTTCCGTTTGGGACTGCAAAGCATTTACCATTCCAAATGGCCTGATGATCTCCTATTTGCTCGGAGCGGTTGTTGTTGGTGTTTTTGCCTATTCTGGGTTAATGAAAGCTATGCGAACTGGCGACGTCTCTGCCGTAACTCCCTTTCGATATACGCGTCTGTTATTCGGCGTAGCATTGGGGATTTTCGTTTTTGGCGAACGGCTTGATTTTCGGACCGTGGTCGGTTGTTGCGTCATCGTCGGCTCCGGATTGTCTATTTTTTGGCTAGGAACTCGCCCGGCTAAGAGCAATTGAATTCAAGTTTCCGTTTTATAAATGCCAGTTGGGCGAGACGTAGAAATTTGACAATTTGTTTTAACTCGATTGTGTTCCCATTTTACATCGAAAGCAAAAGCCAATGGCTTCTCGCCAAAACACAAGACTTTTTCGTTCGACTGTGAAGGATGACCTTGAGTTGGAGGGACTCGATTTGCTTTCGAATATTTACTGCAATAGAATCTGATTCTGGAGCAACCGAATAATACATGCGAAGAAGGTTTATTCTTCGCTTGAAGCCCCGCAAATCGAAAGCCTGATATGGGAGCCTCCTTCTGCAAGGCAAATTGGACATCATAATCATTGACGAGACCGAGCCTTGCCCCTACCTTCCTGGGCAAACGGCCAGGATGCCGCTGCGCATGCCACTTCAGCCATTAACGCCTGACTCGATGGATGATTTACTTGCTGCCGGGAACCGTCGTACAGGTGAATTCGTTTATCGCACGCAATGCCCGAGTTGTGCTAGCTGTCTGCCGATCCGAATTGATTGCTCCCAATTTCGTTTCAATAAACACTGGCGACGTGAATTCAATCGCGGCGAACGCCAATTGACAACGTCAATTGGGCCCCTGCAAAGTTCTCAAGACCGTGTGGACTTATTCAATAGACATCGCAGCATGCGAGGTTTGGCCCGTCAAGACGCGGCGATAGATCTCGAAGAATATCATTGGGGGTTTATCAAGAGTTGTTTTCATAGTTTTGAATTCGCCTATCGAGAGTCGGCAGGTTCCTTGGTCGGATTGGCGGTCTGCGACCAAGGCAACGAGAGTCTGTCGGCGGTTTACACTTTTTATGAACCAGAGTTCCATCAAGCGAGCGTGGGGACGTACTCGATATTGAAACAAATAGATTATTGCCAAAAGCAGCAATTGCGATTTCTCTATTTGGGGTTTTATGTTGCCGGGTCGTTGCATATGAAATACAAAGAACGCTTTACGCCACAACAACGACTCATCGATGGAAATTGGCAAGAATTCGTGTAGACTCAATTGTCAGAACGAGTCAACGGTTTCGTTTTCTTACCCGCTGTAAATTCAAATCTGCCTAAAGGTGTGTTCATAAAAAAACTCGGTCCAGCGGGACCAAGTTTTATTTTTACTGAGTATTGAAGTTTATGTAGAGCCTATCGTAAGACTGTTTCTGCTGAGTCGACATTGCTCATTAGCTTTTGGATTGGACCCACGTTTGCTGCACGTGCTGGCCAAGTCGCATTCAGGCTATTGCCAGATTGGGTCTTGACTCCGCCATCCCACCAAAACCAACCACCTGAGATAATTCCAACGACTTCATTATTCTTATTGAACACTGGTCCACCGGAGTCACCGGGCAAAAGAGGCACATCAGAAAAAATCTTTTGGTCCGAAGAAGGCATTGATGCAATTGCTGAAAAATGGCGCAAGCAACAACTCAGTTCGGAACCTCCCCCCAAACCGGCAAATTC
>JAHEAM010000337.1:961-4707 GCA_024642765.1 Planctomycetaceae bacterium | reverse complement strand
GCTTTCTCCAAAAAACCAATCAATCTGGTGGACCGAATCTCTCGCAAGTACTTCGTCAATTCGCTTTGCAATGCGTTGAGTATCTAGAATCGATGAACTCGTCGCAAGCTCAAGATTGATATGAAACTGATTGCGATCCGCCGCCGGAAAAAATTGCTCCGGCATTTTCGTCGCCAGATAAAAGCCCACGATAGAAAGTGCTGCGCAGCCTGCGATCGCAGTTTTTGGTCGTGACAAAACAAGGGTCAACGCGCGACGGTATGCGGTTGCCAAAGATTTCGGTGCCCAGCCGGTTTTCAAAAACTCCCACATGCCTTTTGAGCCAACATTCTTGCTGGGAATGCGGATTAGAATTGCTGAAAACGCTGCGATGATCGTCATCGAAAATAGGAGCGAGAAGAAAATTGCAAGAATCACACTAATCGCTATCGAACCAACAAACTCTCCAGCCGGACCCGGCATCAACGCAATCGGAGCAAACGCAAACGCCGTCGTAAGCGTGCTGCCCAGTAGCGGCACCATCAACTTTCGAACCGTTTGCGATATTGCATCCGCGGGCGATAGTCCTTTCACGAGTTCCGTTTGAATCTCGTCCGCCACCACAATTGCATTGTCAATCAACAAACCTAGGGCAATGATCAGTCCCGAAATCGACATCTGATGAACTGGAATTTCTAGGCAACGCAAACCGAACAATACGGCGAATACAGTTAACGGCAGCGACGACGCGACGACTATCGCGCTGCGCCACCCCATTAATACTAGTATCACAACGCAAACAGCCAAGCCACCCATCGTCAGATTGAAAAACAGAGATTCGAGGCGGGCCATTACATAGGTGCTTTGATCCATCACCCGTTCGATTGTGATGCCTGCCGGCAAACTTGAGCGAAAATCGTCGATGACCTTGTCGGCCGTATTGGCCCACAGATCGATGCGGACTTCAGGGCGGATGAGCACCCCCAGTGTGACCGCCGGAAACTTACCATGCCGTCCCAATCGCGGTGCGGGGTCCGGCGTGGCCACGGAGATTTCAGCGATTTCCTCCAGCCGCAAGAATCGACCGTTGCTCGTTTGAATATCTGTTTCGGTAACAGAACTGATGTCTCGAAACTGATTCTTGACCTCCAGCGGAAGATCTAATCCGTCGCCACGCATCTGCCCGGCGGCGTCCTTCGCATCGTTTGCCGCTAGTTGCGATGCGACTGAATCGGCAGACAGGCCCAATGCCGCCGCGCGTTGTGAATCAAGCTTCACCAGGACTTCTTCGCCCGGATCACCAAAACGATCAACCGATTCCGTTCCGGACATCACTTGCAATTGGTCCTGCAATCGCTTGGCGGTTCGGCTCAACACCGAATAATCCACTGCATCGGGTCGATTCCAAACTACCGACAAGATTCGTGCGTAGGCGCGGACCTCCAAATCATTGAATTGTGGACGAGTCGCCTGCCGCGGCAGTTCCGGCAAGGCGTCTTCGATTCGGCTACGCACCTTGGACCAGACTGTTTCCGATTTCTTCACACTATCTAGCAATTCGATGATGACCGTGGAAACGCCCGCTCTACTGCTTGAACGTAGCTCCTTGATCTCTTCGATATCGCGTAGGACGTCTTCCAATTTCTCAGAAACCAACGCTTCCACTCGCGCTGCATCCGCTCCAGGAAGAAATGTGTTAATAATCGCCACCCGCTTCGCCAAAATAGGATCTTCCATTCGCGGCAGCACCATCATGCTCGATAAACCAGCGATCAGAATCAGGCCGACGACCAGGAGCAGTAAGCGGCGATCGAAATACAATATGGTTCGCCAATCGCGACGTGATTCCTGTCCCTGAATGTCGTTCGGGCTACCGGAGTTCGTGGGAATCATTGATTGACTCCTTGTGTTAAGGGCGAAACGGTAGCTTTCGCGGTAGAAAACTGCTTCTTGACTGGCTCTACGATCATCCCGGCAGTGATTCGGTGCAACGCCTCGCAAACAACTTCATCGCCTGCTTGGATCATCCCGCCGCCCAGAAGGACCCTATTCGACTCCGTAGCTAAAATTTGAACTTCACGTCGCTCCAGGACTCGTTCGCCTTGCGAATTCTTCACCACGACAAAAACAGTCCATAGTCCACGCGAGGGACTGCCAATGCCTTCAATTGGCAACCACAATCGATCCGCAGCAATTTGATTCTGAGCGTTTCGTCCAAGTGATAGACTGCAGGTCTGTCCCGGAACAACGCTGGCAAACTCTTTGATTCCCTGATTCTGGAGACTGTTTTTAGCCCGTGAAATGGCGACATATAGGCCTTGAGTGCGAGTCGCCAAGTCCAATTCGGGCTCGATACGTTGCGCCTCACCATTCAGACGGGTTGCGCCGACGGAAACCACAACGGGTTGACCGATTGCAATCTGGGCCGCATCTTCGGGCGTGATGCCAAATCGTGCTTCGAGAGGATCGACTTGAATCAACCGTAAAACGACACGCTCAGCTCCAGCGATTGTCCCTTCGTCGACGTTACGCCGAGCGATCCGTCCTGAGAAAGGCGCTACGATGCGACAGTCACTGCGTTGAACCTCAAGAACCGACAGCTGCGCCTCCAGCGAAGCAACGCGCGCTCGCTGCGCATCAACTCGCTCCGTTCGCGAGCCAGCTTGCAACTCCGATAGTTGTTGACGAGCAGCATTGAGGGCAGATTCTTGTTGAGCGGCCAGCAATCGAGCTTCATCGTACGCTTGCTGACTCGATGCACTGGATTGGTTGAGTCGCCTCTCGCGGTCGGCGGTGATTTTGGCCAGTTCGAGCGATGATTCCAGTCTTGCAACATCGGCCTCGGCAACTGCAATTGTCTGTAGGCGGGGGCCAGCAATGAGCTCATTGAGGAGGGCTGTGGCCTCGTCAATCTGAGCCTTAGTCGCTGTGATCGATGCCAGAACATCGGAGGCATCGAGTTCCGCCAAGACGTCATTTTCCGCTACGTCATCACCTTCTTCAACCGCGATGGATTGAATGCGTCCAGAACGTCGAAACGACAATTCGGCTTCCTTGCTTGCGTGAAGCGTCCCACGATAATCCGACATCTGTTCGGGCGGAGGCAGCTCACCCAGGCAAACGGTGTAAACCGATAAACGCTGCGGCATCGCGACAGCTCTCTCAGCTTGGGCACGATTCCAACCGCCCGCCAAAAAAACAAAAGCGACGGCAAGAACCACTAACACAATCGCCGAGAGCACTATTCCAATGCGGCTTTTAGATTGATTCATCAATTTTATCATTTTTTGGAGAACTGTTGAGTTAATTCAATTCGAACATGAGCAATCCATTCTTCGTAATCTTGTCGCTCATAGAGGGGCAGCCACCGATAGCCATCGAGCAAAGCGTTGCACGAGCGTCGAATCGCATGCCGGGCATCGCGAACCCCAATATCGCTCAAAGACGGACTCGTCGCCTCCAAGATCATTCCGCCATGGACTTGAGCCCAAAGTCCAAACACGATTTCTTCCACCTGGTGTCCGTCTGTCAAACTCAAATCACCATTAGCAACTGCGTCCCGCACAAGTCCCGCAACCGCATGCATGCAGCGTGATTCACAGCTTCGCAGCACTTCGCGACGCTCGACCGATGTTTTGTCCAAGATCATATCGTTGCGAATCATGGATTCGACGAGGAACAAGTCGGTGAACAAGTCCGCGAAAACCTCACAAGCAATTCCAATCGCGGCAATACGTTTTCGTGGCGATCCACGCATCAAAGTGGCC
>JAHEAM010000337.1:0-951 GCA_024642765.1 Planctomycetaceae bacterium | reverse complement strand
CCAAAACAATTTCTTCTTTGTTGCGGAAGTGGTTGTAGACCGTGCCTTTGGCGGTTTCTAGCTCCGTAGCAATTGAGTCCATGCTCAATGCCGCGACCCCGCCTTGAGCGATCATTGGCAAGGCAAGTTCCAGAATTCGAGCCTCTCGACCGAGAATTTCTTTCTTCTTTGAGCTGAGTGTTTTCATACCTACAAATATTGGCAAAGAACTAAAAATTGACAATGTGTCAAATTATGCAGTATTCCGCTTTTCCTTAAAAACAAAGCAAATTATGTCGTCTGTTTGGTTTTAGGCGAACTTTTAAATAAAGTTTACCAATTTCAGAAACCGTTTTATCAAGGTCTTACATTCAGGAGCACGAAAAACCACGTCTTTTGACTCATTTCGGTGGGGTTACGCAAACGTTGCACCTCGTCTGACCGTTGACGAGACGTCAAATTAACGGAGCTTTTCCAATCAACGTGAGCAAAAAAATCTCGACCTTTTGGCAAATCCAAGTTGGGTCTAGAATGTACGAACTGCTACTCAATTGCATTTTCTGAGAAAAGACCAAAGGGACGATATGGCTACTGCGTCTTCAACCAAATCACTATGTGCGGACCGTTTGCGCAACGACCCGCGAATTGCGGAGGCCAAAAAACTCATTTTGGCAGCTGTCGCCGAACACCAATCGCACCTTAACTCCGTTCGTCCCCCAGACCCGGTTCGCGAGGAATCTTATCAAGCGACTCTCGATGCATTTGGCGCTGTTCGCGGAGGCAGTTTGTTTTATCCTTACTTGAGTAGCGGACTGGGCAACGGTCCGTTCGTTGAGTTGCTCGATGGAAGTGTGAAGCTCGATATGATCACCGGAATCGGCGTGCACGGCTACGGTCACAACCATCCGGATGTCGTCGCTGCCGGCATCGACGCTGCGTTGTCGGACACAGTGATGCAAGGCAATTTGCAAC
>JAHEAM010000336.1 GCA_024642765.1 Planctomycetaceae bacterium | reverse complement strand
GCATAAAAGCATGCCAACCTTCGGCTTGCAATTCCATCCCGAGAGCTTCCTGACAACTCATGGTACGACGCTACTCAAAAATTTTTTGAGCAGTTAAAAAAGTGCATTGTTGAAACCGAGTTGCAGGAACAAGACAGCGTCTAGAGATCATTCCTGCGATTTAGCAATTGGGTCTCGTTTGACCGTGCTCGGCAGATCGGCTAGTTTGGTGCCGACAGTATCGACACATTGGTAATACAAGGAGTGCAATCGGCTTTTAATTCCGAAACAAAAACCCAGAATTTTCTGGAGTTGTTTTTTGAAGCCGAATTCAATCCTATGATCGAAATCAATCAAGCCGTTGAATTGATCGTTGGCCACACGCGACCTCTTGATGCCGAATCGATTACGCTCGCCGAATCGACGAATCGAACGCTTGCGCAGAACGTGGTTTCTGACGTTGATTCACCGCCCTACGACAAAAGCATCATGGACGGATTTGCGGTGCGTGCTCAGGATATCGTTGAACCAAACAGCACGTTGTCAGTTGTTGAAACAATTCTTGCCGGTCATCGGCCGCAGCGCGAGTTAGCAGAGGGCGAGGCCGCCCGCATCATGACTGGCGCACCGCTTCCGATAGGCGCCGATTGCATCGTGATGATTGAAAACACGACACTTGCATCGAACAATCATTCCGTCGTGATTCATGCCTCTAATTTGGCTGTCGGGCATCATTTAATGCGGGTAGGAACAACTCTTCGCAAAGGCGATGTTGTTTTCCAGCGGGGGCATCGGATCCGTCCTCACGATCTTGGACTCTTGGCCGAAGTCGGTGCGGCGAAACTATCTGTCAACCGCCAGCCGAATGTTGCGGTCCTGGCTACGGGAAACGAACTGGTCGAACATTGGCACCTCCCCTCGCATTCGCAGATTCGAAATAGCAATGGTCCAATGCTGATGGGACTAGCACAGAAATGGAGCAACGACGTTTCCGACCTTGGAATTGCTCTCGATGATCGCGACTCACTGCGTGCTAAAATCGTCGAGGGACTTCAGCGTGATATTTTGATCCTGTCGGGTGGCGTTTCTGCGGGCCTAGCCGATCTCGTTCCGAGTTCGCTGGCCGAACAAGGCGCTCGCGAAATTTTTCATCAAGTCAATATCAAGCCCGGCAAGCCTATTTGGTTTGGAGTGGCTGACCAGGGATCACATCGCTGCCATATTTTTGGATTGCCAGGCAATCCTGTCTCGACCCTGGTTTGCTTTCATCAATTCGTGACTAGCTGTTTCCGGGCGTTGGATAAACAGTCTTTGGATTCAATTCAGTCCTCCAATCGATCCGTGGCGCGATTGACGAACGAACACTCGGTTCGCGGTCCGCGTTGCACTTATTGGCCGGTACGTCTTTCGCATAACACCCTGGGCCAACAGTTAGCAACGCCGCTCGATTGGAAAGGTTCCTCCGACTTGAATTGCCTCGCTGCCACCAACGCGCTCGCAATTCTTCCTCCTAACGAAGTTCCTTATCCAGCGGACTCAATCGTCGATATCTTGTCGCTCTAGGCCATTGGAAAGACATTTTGATGTCTAAAGTACAAACCTGTCACTTCATTCAGCAACGATGATGCAATTGGATTTGTTCAGCCCCACGCGAAGCATTCCAGTACGAGCCCGACTCCCAAGCGAGTGAGCTTGTTTTCTCGGAAAATGTTCAATCGCTTGAGCTTCGTGCTTATAGTCGTGCCGGTTCCAAAAGAGTCAGCCTGAAATCGGTTCCTGGCTTCAGTTAGAACTTGGGTTGGTATCAACCTGAATTCGACCGGAACGGAACGCATCGGCCATGGCACGAGGGACTTCGGCCTCCGCCATCACGAGGCGGGCTCGGTTTTCGGCAACACCCGCCTTGTTTTCTTGCTCGGTAGCGATCGCATCGGCGCGACGTCTTTCGGCCTTGGCACGCGCCACGCGCGTATCCGCTTCAGCTTGGTCGGCTTGCAAACGAGCGCCTATGTTTTCGCCGACGTCGATGTCCGCAATATCGATCGAAACGATTTCGAACGCAGTGTGGGCGTCCAAGCCGCGCGCCAAAACGGCTTTCGAAATACGATCTGGATTTTCCAAAACGTCCTGGTGATGATCCGAGGAACCGATCGATGAAATAATACTCTCGCCAACGCGAGCGATGATTGTTTCTTCCGTTGCACCGCCAATCAGCTGTGCCAAGTTAGTACGAACGGTCACTCGTGTTCGAATTCGAAGTTCAACACCGTCTCTAGCAATCGCACTTAAGAAGCGTTTGCCTGACTTTTGTGCGTCGGGGCAGTCAATGACTTTTGGATTCACTGAGGTTTTCACGGCGTCCAATACGTCGCGTCCGGCAAGGTCAATGGCCGAGGCCCGATCGAAGTCCAAATCGATTCCTGCGCGTTGAGCTGCAATGATCGCATTGATAACTCGCATCACGTCGCCGCCTGCCAGAAAGTGAGCTTCCAATCGTTGCGTGCTAATGCCGTTTCGTCGGTTGATATCAAGACCGGCTTGAGCGGCCATGATTTTCGCGTTGACAATTGTGCTCGGTCGAACTTGTCGAAAGTGCATGCCGACCAAGCTCATCAAGCTGACGTCAGCGCTCGACATGAAGCCCTGGAACCAAAGTTTTCCGTAGGCTACGAACGCCAAAAACAGGGCCAACAAAATCGCCAGCCCAAACACAATTCCCGCCATTGTGACGTAGAACCAAATCTGTGCATTGTCGGTCGCGTTGGCAGGTCGAACCTGCGCGAGAAACGTTGGCATCGCGGAATGAGCGGCTACCATAGAAAACGAAGTATTCAACAAATTCATTGAAGTGTCTAATAACTGCATGAATTGATGCCTTGATAGATTTGCGGAATTCGAAATAAGATTCGGCCCATAACGGTTGGTACCCTACATTCTAATGGAATGAAGCACCAAATTGAAGTTGCCCCCAGTGGTAACCGCCGTTTGTTTTCTGAGAGGAGACTCGTTAGCTTCTGTCTCACATAGAAAACCAGCTTTCATTCGCGGTGCGACAGCGAATCTTGGCTTTAAAGCCGAATCCACCAATTTTTGCAGTAATGTAGTAATGTAGGGTGCGTTGAAACGCACCCTTTGAATTCACTCCGCGAGGTGCGCTTCAACGCACCCTACGGCAACTACAGCGTCTACAGTAGCAGTTTAGTGTTGAAACGCACCTATTGAAAATCTTTGGGTTCCGCGATTAAAGCGAATGAAATACGACTTTGCTAATTGCAACTTGCGTGTGAGAGCTAATCAAAACGAATCAATCCAGCCACCTCCGAGCACTCGTTCGCCATCAAAAACTACAACCGCTTGGCCTGGGGCCACGCCAGACTGTGGCATATCAAATTTGATTTGTAATCGCTGATCGGGCAACAGCGTCGCCATGGCGGGCACCGGTTGGCTGTTGTACCGGATTTGAGCAGAACACGCGAACGACTCGCCTGGAACATCCGTCAGCCAATTCGTTTTTGATGCGGTCAACTGCGATTGACCAAGGTCTTCTTTGCGACCGATTACAACGTCATTTGAAATCGGATCGATGCGAGTTACAAAGAATGGTTCACCCATCGCAACGCCCAGTTTCTTGCGTTGCCCGATCGTGAAATTTTCGATGCCAGGATGCTCGCCGACGGTCTTGCCATCTGTCGTCACAATTCGCCCAGCAGTAGATTCTTGATCCGCTCCTTTGCGTGCGCGGACGAAGTCGCCGTGATGTCCTGAATTGACGAAACATATTTCTTGGCTGTCTTTTTTTTCGGCGACGTTTAGACCAACGTGAGCAGCCATCTCGCGAATTTTAGGTTTTTCAAACGTTCCGACTGGCAACAACATGCGCGGCAAAAGATGACGTTCAATTCCAAATAGCACATACGATTGGTCTTTGCGCCCGTCGACGCCACGCAGCAGATGGCATTCGTTGCCGGCCTGCACCAATCGCGCGTAGTGCCCTGTCGCAACAAATTCGGCGTTCACCGAATCAGCGTAATCAAACAGCTTGCCGAATTTGATTTGGTTGTTGCACATCACGCATGGATTAGGTGTTCTGCCGATCGAATATTCATTGACGAAATAATCGATGATGCCGCGAAACTCAGCTTGTAAGTTGAGTGCGTAAAAAGGAATTTCTAAATTGTCGGCAACTCGCCGTGCGTCTTCGGCGTCCGAAGCACTGCAGCAGCCTTGCTTGTGGTCGGCACGCGTGTCGAGAACGGGCAGCAAGGGCGAGGCAGCGCGGGACCCATCGAGTGAACAAGCCGATATGCTCTGTTCGCCGTGGCGCATAAACACGCCAATGACTTCGTGCCCCGCCTCACGCAACAGCCAGGCGGCAACGCTTGAGTCTACACCGCCCGACATGGCTAAAACAACTCGCGACATTTTCTTTTTCTAAGGGGTCAAGTGCAAATACAAGGAACGAGCGTTTGGTCGCAAAGAATCCGTGTTCTTGTTAAACTGGTACTTTTTCCATATGGAAAATTCGGGTTAACTCACATGCACGATCGACGTCCCAGTCTGTCGAACACGGCTATTTTCGATGGGCTTGGAAGTCCATCATACCCAATTGTAAACTTGTTTTCGAAAATCAATTGTTATGTTCACTGTCTTTTCCACAAGTCTAAATGCGGACAGTTGTAGCCGAATCTTGGCCCGCGAGGCCGTCGTACGCTTTGAAAGACGCGGCGTTGACACGCA
>JAHEAM010000335.1 GCA_024642765.1 Planctomycetaceae bacterium | reverse complement strand
AAGACAGCAGAGATTTGAGAGTTGGCAAGGTTGCAAATTCGGTTGCCGTTGGGTCAAACGGGGTGTTGGCATAACCCAAATCTATAAATGAACCTTGATCAACCATAACACCTACACCAATATCATTCGGCGTAACTGCGATGTTGTTGGTCTCACCAATTGGTGCGTTTGATGAAAAGACCTGCACATCGAATCCGATCACGTCTGACAACTTGATGTCGCTGCCAATAAATCGTTTTGAGGCTTCGACCTGAGCGGCAGAGAAGCCGACAAGTGGAAGGGTTGTTACAATGTTGGCTTCGGCAAGTTGGCAGTTTTGAATTTCTGCCCTGTCGAGCAAATACGGATAAGTCCAATTAGACCAATGGGCAAATCGATTCTCGCGTTTCGCAAGGTCTTCGAGCGTGTTTGCAATTAATGTATCTCGATTGCCATCACTATCGTTATCAACCCAACGCATTGAAACATCGTTCAGCAAGAAGAACGCACGAACAGCGGCAATATTGGGAGCTGGAACTTGTCCCATTTCAGGACGGATCATCAATACTCGTCGATAGAGTCGCAGGGATTCGTCGTAATCCAAGCCGCCATCGGCATCGCGATCTGTAAAGTTTGTCCACCAGATGACTTCCGCAATGGGAGAGGTGACGGTTTGCGGCCCCATTCGGCCGCGAAACTGGCGGCCGTTTCCGCGAACCGTCATTGCGATGATGTCATCGATATCGCCGATGACTGCATTGGCTACATTGGCTGTCCCAACGGACTTGTCGGTTTGTCCGCCCTCGATGTATTCGAAATAGCCGTTGGGACTGGAGCTGATGGCCCACGGTCGCATGTCAACGGTGATGCCTTCCAAATCGTTCCGCATTTCCTCCTGTGCCATTCGCAATTGATTCGAAAGTTCGATCATCGCGCGGCCTTTAGAAATCTCCGAGCTCGCCGTTCGGAATGCGGCCATCATGGCGGTCAGAACAATGAGCGTCATCGTCATCGCAATCATGACCTCGATCAACGATAGACCTTCGCGATGAATCGACGGCTTTTTGTTCTGTCGTTTCTCAAGGGCAGCGAATGGATCTCGCATGGGAATAGTCTCCACAGTCATTTGTAGTTTTGATTGAAGTTTCAAACCGACCGGCCGAGCCTGTTTCGTTTGCAAATAGAGATCGCAAGAAGCAGCGAATGATCTGAGTTGGGTTTCATGCCCATCGTTTTCGCTCGGTGGTCTAAACGCCAAACGCTTGGATGGAAACGACCAACACAGCCTAAGCTGAATTTTGTTCATGCGAACATGCCCACCGTCAAAAAAAACAAAAAAGTTTTTAGTGTTTTGGAATGCCCGCGCGACTATCGCTCTTGGACTTCGATTTTTAAACGGAACTTCAGCCTGGAAAATTGACTTCGTTCAAGTTATTTGGAAAAGAAAACTCGCGAGTGAATGGCGCATCAATCGCTGGCAAAAAGCCACAATTGGACATTACGCCATATCCCACTCGTCGCACAATAAAGCCCATGATTCGATTCGTCCATCATTTTACCCTGTGGGCCGCCAAAAGTACACGTAGTTTTTTGAATTTCCGGTATACACTTTGGCTCCAGATGACCAAAAATCACGAAAATTCCCGTTCTCTGAAAAACATCGGCTGCTCGAACGTGGTTAATAAAAGGGAAATGTTGATGTATGGATTACGAACAACGGTTGGCAACTCGAGTCGTGACGGGGAATTTGAACCTGCAATGGCGAGGTGGGTGTGACCCACTCAGAAACTTGGTTCCATGGCAAGCGTTTGCCAATAAACAACCGTTGCAATCCCCGAAAAAGAGGCCAAACAGTCAGGTGAACCAAAACGGCCCGACTTGCGTTTAGGTTGCTGCGAATGCGCCAATGTCTCAGCAATCGTTAGTTTCGTTAGAGTTTGCCAAGATTGAGGTGGAAGCCGGGGATTTCGAGTGGCATTAGGAATGATTTTGCTTTCAAGGCACAGAGGTGCTGGATAGACTGAAACTCCTCACCTGCTTGTGCCGTGAGTTAGTTTGCCGTGCCAAGCATCTACTTGATCAAAATGTTGTATTGCGTTTCGCAAATGGACGGTTTGAAAAAAAGACCGTCGGAATCAAATTCAGTTGTAGAGGAAATCGTACGGATGATGGCCATTCAATTTTTCTTGGGGACCAAGTTTGCACGTATCGGAGTTGTATGTTTCATGTGGGGACTTTTGACATGTGTGCTGTTGTCTCCAGCAATCGCGGTCCCGCCCCCGACTCCTCAAGAACCCACAAACGTCGAAATCCAGTATCAAGATGCGGCGGTCGCCGAACAGGGAAGGTCGAACTTCGAGCTTGCATCCGAGCATTGGAATCGATTGCTGAAGGAATTTCCGAATACCAAGTTGCGAACATCGGCGTTGGGTAATCTGGGCTTGTGCGAGGCGCAAACGGGCGACTTCAAGGCCGCAACCGAGCATCTGGGAGAATCGATCAATACCACGCCTGCTGATCAAAAAAAGGAATTGGCTCGCCGACATTTCTTTTTGGGCTATAGCCACTTCCAATTGGGGAATGCGGCGGTTGCAGCGAACGACGAACAGGAATCCAACCGTCAGCTCACGACTGCGTCGACCATCTTCGACAAAGTCCTTGTGGACTACCCTGAATTCGAAGGTCTCCATGAAGCGGCCTATTTTCGTGCGATGGCTCTGGAGAAACTCTTGAGGAACGATGAAGCCATTAAGTCCTATCAACGCGTGTTGGATTTTCCCGAATCCAATTTTTTGCACGACGCCCTGTTCGCACTTGGCGATTTGAATGCCAGGAAAAAGGATAATACCGCTTCGGCAAACTACCTCCGCGAGTACCTCGACTCGGGCAATCAACTTCCGGCTGCCAATGACGTGCGATTGATGGCTGGCGACGTCATTTGGAAACTCGCACAAGTCGCCAAAGGCGAAAACAACGACGCCGAATTTACGAAGTTGGCGGACGAAGCTGCCTTGCTCTGGAACGCGGCGGCCAACGATGGAAATTTTTCGAGGCGCGACGAAGCTGAATTCAATTTGGCATTGATGGAGCACTCGCGCGGCAATACCGAGGCGGCAATCAAGGGCTTTCAAAAGATTGCCGACCGTGCCGAGTCGCCCATGATGCCCGTTGCGTCCATGAATCTCGGCCACCTCCTCATGCTCCAAAACAAAACGCCCGATGCAATTGTGGCGTTGGAAAAGTCCGTTGCATCGGCAGGCCCGCATTCACTGGAGGCGGCACACAAACTGGCTCAAGCCTATCTTGCAAGCAACGACCCGACTAAGGCGTTCGAGCTCGCTCAAACTTGGGCGGCCAAAGCCGTGGATGTGAAGTTGAAGTCTGAGCTCTTGATGGACGTGGCTGAAGCGGCCTTGAATATCCCCGAGAAACAGGTCGATTCTGTTGGCTTCTTTAAACAAGTGGCCGACCTCGAACAAGACAACGCCGCGATCGCGACCTACAACGCTGCGTACGCGGCACTCGGCAATAAAGACTTTGAACAAGCCCTGTCACTAGCGGAACAATTTGAGAAGAAATTTGTTGTGCACGAGTTCATGGCCGATGCTTTGGAAGTCCGCGCTGAGGCGCTGATGAGTTTGGAACGACCCCAAGACGCAGTGCCTGTTTTTGATCGACTCATCGCCGACTTCACCGAAAACAAAAAATGGGATTATTGGCTCGTGAGAAATTCAGTAGCGCATTATGCGGCCGAAGATTTCGCGGGCGTGGAAAAAGGTTTGACGCAAATTGAAAAAATGGTTGATCCAACACGGAAGGCCGAGGCCTACCATTGGCTCGGCATGGCGCGTGTGCGGCAAAACCAAACGGATTTGGCGATCAAGGCATTCCAACAGAGTATTGCCAGTGGAACCTGGAGCCTGCAATCCGAAACCTTGTTGGGGTTAGCGAAAGCACAGCTGACTCGTGACGATGTCGGCGGAGCCGAGGCCACCGTAGCCCAACTTGAAAAGGATTTTGCCGCAAGCAGTGAGGTGCCTCAAGCTCTGTACGCTTTGGCGCAATACTACCAAAAGAACGGCGACGCGCAAAAGGCGGAAGCCCTGTTTGCAAAAGTCGCTGGAATGGAGAATGCCGGAGCATTTTCTGGCTACGCATTGTTGAATAAAGCGTACCAAGCGTTTGACGCGGATGATTTCTCGGCGGCGAAACGTGATTTCGATTCGGTGTTGGCAGGGGCCAGCCAAGATCCTGTGTTGGCGAATAAGGCGCGGCTGGGCTTGGCATCCGTATTTCGCTTGCAAAGTGAATTCACGCAGGCGATTGAGAATCTCGACTTGGTAATCAAGTCACCATCGACACCTGCCGAGTTGTTGGACGCCCAGTACGAATTGGGCCTGGTCCAAGTCGCAGCGCAAGATTGGCCAGCCGCAATCACGACATTTGAAAAACTGTCGAAGCAAGAGAACGCGGCCGGTATCATCGCGAAAGTTCGTTACGAATGGGCTTGGGCACTGCAGAATGCCGATCGAGGCGATGAAGCTCGTGAGCAATTCGCAATTCTCGCAACAGATTTCGGCGACACGACGATGGGGGCGGACGCACAATTTCAACTTGCCGAACACGATTATCGCGGCAAAAAATTCGTCGAAGCAATCGAGCGTTATTCCAAACTCATGGCGAATGCCCCCGACGTGTTAAAAGAAAAAACACTTTACAAAATGGGATGGGCTCAATACC
>JAHEAM010000334.1 GCA_024642765.1 Planctomycetaceae bacterium | reverse complement strand
CAAGGCAATCTGTTCGTCTTGATACTGTTTAAGCCAGGCGACGCCGTTTTCAAGGACGCCGGGTACGATACCGATTTGATTTTGCTGAGCCTTTTGAAGGCCGCGAACAACAACTGCTGTCGTATGAGGCCAGCTATGTTCGCCGTTGCCGGAGAACCAGCCCCAACCACCGTCGCTGTTCTGCATTTTTGTTAGATCAGCTACCCCCTGTTTGGCCATCAGTAACACCTCCGCTTCGTCAAACACAGGGTTGCGGTCAAAACGCTTCCACTGCTGGGCTCGGTCGATATCGTTTCCGATTTCCTGAGCGTTTAGATTCGTTCGTTTTTCTTGAATGGCCTTCAAATCCAGCTTCATTCGTTTCAAAACATTGAGCGTCATCACGGTCGGCAAAAAGCGGTTGAGCGTTTGCTCGGTACAGCCGTAGGGGTATTCGTTTAGGTAGGGCAAAGCGTCAACCATCGCTCCCGCAAGTGTCGGAGAATAGCGAACCTCCAGTCGCGAGAGTTCGGGCCGACGTTCTGATGGAACGCGAACATTAAACTTCGTCGCTTCTGCATCCTTCCGAACGACGCCGCTATAAGAATCCGTTTTCAACATTCCGTGGACTAAAACCGGGAATGTCATTTGCATCGCGTCGGATTCAACATCCGTCAGCGCCGACATAGTGATTTTGACCTCCCCCTCTCGTTTGACGCGAACGCGCCAATCAACACGCTGTTCTCCACCGGCTGGCAACTCAATATTTTGCGAGAGTGAGTCGCTTGTTTCAAGCAAATCATCGCTGAGATCCAAACGAACCTCAGCTGTTTTTGCAATGTCCAAATAGTTGTGGACGATTGCCGAAAGCACCACTTCATCTTTTTCAACAAAGAACCGTGGAGCCTGTAGGCGAACCATAATATTCTTCGCCGTCACAACCTCCGTGGTCGCTTCGCCAACACTAGTGTCTGGACCAATTGCCCACGTTCGTATTTTCCAAGAGGTCAAATTCTCCGGCATCTTGATTTTTGCCAGTGCAACCCCATCGTTGTTCGCAACTAGTGCAACCGTCCAAAAAGCCGCATCGGCGAAATCTTTTCTGACGACAGGAGTTACCGCATTCGCACCAGGTCCTTCTTCGCTTTTGAACATTAACATTTTGTCAGCGGGCGATGCACGAGTTGCTGTAGCGGATCGTGCATTCTTCCCGCCACCTCCCATGCCGCCAAATTCCGCAGAATTGGGCACTGGCGCACCGTCAGCCTGTACTGCCTCCTCTAGGATATTGGCCGAATCCGCAGCGAGGTTTCCGAACACTCCCAAGAACGCCATATATTGCGAACTGTCGCGCAAGACGTTCGTGGTTACGCGGTCGAGACTGTGTTCCGAGCGCGGTTGATGATTTCGTTTCCATTTCCAAAAATGTTCCCGAATATCTGGCACGTTCGAACCGCCCGAAATGTACTCCAGGGCACGATCGTACATGGTCATGACGATGGGACCTGTAAAGGGTTTGCCGTCGCTACCCGTCATTTTGACTTGAACCTCCGTTTCCTTACCAGGAAGAATTTTTGTTTCCAACGGCTGAACTTCGACTTTTACAACCTTGCTCACTGGCGGCACGATGATCTCTTTAGATACTTCATGAACTTTCCCGTCAAATACCGTTGTAACTTCCACGAAAAAGTTAGGCATGTCGTCTTTGGAAACATCAAGCTCTACAGAATTGGATTTACCGTCCAGCATGATGATTTGTGGACGGCCTGCGTAAACAGAAGTCGGGCGAACCCACAATAAAAGTCTTGCGCCATCGTGGTTAGACTGCAACAACAATTTAACTTTCTCACCGGGTGTGTATTCTGCTTTTTCGACCAGGATCTCTAGGTCGTTGTAACGGAAGTTTGCGCTGTCGAACCCATCGCCGACGACGTTTAATAGCTGGCCACCTTCGATCGATTGGCCCTTCTCATCTGTGATCGAAACTGCCAAACGGAATTGGCCGGCCTCGGTCGCCTTGATGATTTGCTTCACGTCTCCGTTTTCATCGGCAGCAACATCCCAAGTTTGCAATACAGTTTCAGTTGGTTTACCGGCGGCATCATAGACGATTCGGTACAAAGATAGCTTGCCTGTGCCAGCAATACCTTTTCCGTCGGCTGTTTTGGCTTTCGCGCTGACATCAATCGAATCGCCAACCGTTGCGTACCCGCAATTAGTCCAGACATAGACTTGGAACGGTTTCCGAGCAACGACAACTGAGCCGTTGCCAACGATTGTTCGACGTGATGAGTCAACAACTTCAACGTCTATGGAATACTCGTGATCTTCGTCCCCGTGTATTTCTTTTGCGATACTTGTGTCGATATCGAAGGTCAGCGTACCGTCGTCATTTAGCTTTCCCTGTTCGTCCAACACCAATTCGGGTGGATCAGGATTGTAGCCCCACCAATAAGGCATCGGACAACGGCAACCCCAACTTTTGAAACCCGGATACCAATCGTAATCCGATCCCAACCAGCGATAACCGTTTCCGTATAGCCAGTCCCATTGTCCAATCGGGAACCAACGTTGATCTTTGGCAGTCCGATGAACTTTGTAGCTCACAACAGCGTTGGAAACGGCACCGCCGAAATAGTACTTTGCCTGAATCTTTACGGGAATTTTGTCGCCAAGCTTGGTCGGTTTTTCGGGTGCCTGAACAGTGACTTCAAATTCAGGCTTTTTGTACTCTTCAACTCGGAATGCCAAACTCCAACTAAAGACCCTGCGTTCCGGATCACTCACAAACAGATTGTAGCTTCCAAGGCCCGCGCTGTTTGGTAGCTCGACTTCGCCATGAACTGATGCCGAGTCACTTGTTTTTCGGATCTCGGTAAAAACTTCATTGCCTTGGGCGTCGTTCAACGTGATCTTCACATCCTTGGTGGCCCACGCCTGCTTGATATCGTCGCCATAACCAACATTTCGCATCCAGAAACTATATTTCACCGATTGGCCGGGGCGATAAATGGGCCGATCGGTTATGCCATAGGTTTTCATCTCTTGGTACGACTCACTCCCATAACGTCCGACCCAAGTGCTGTTGAATCCCATGAACGCCAATCGCTGCTGGCCTGTTCTGGCGATTGCGGTCCACTGGTATTCTTTGTCAAGCAACCGCGGAGCTGGTTCGATAAAACCGTCTGCATCGGAAACCTCGGCGAATGTCTTGGTCAAGACATTCGATCGTTTTTGCTGTTCGTTCCAGCGAGAAACCCAGCCAAAAAACTCAACATTACAATTAGGAATTGGCTTTCCAGAATTAGCGTCCACAATCATATACAACCAGCGATCGTCAAGCGGTTTTCGAACGATGGCCGTGTCGGCAATCCACAGCAAGATGTGGCAAGTATTGCCGTCCTTCATTTTGGCAGTTACCAGATAGGCACCGGCCTTTTGCAACGGGGTGGTCACGGTGATACGACGGTCGAAGTGTTTGGGTCGCGGCTCTAAATCCAGCTTCCAAGTGGCGACAGTTTCGCCAATATACTTTTCGTAGTTACTTTCCAGAATTGAATAGCCGATATTCTCGATCTGAAAACGGCCCCAATCGAGATCCTTGGGATTCGAACTCAAGTATTTCCTGACGTCGCCCAACAAGTTTTCGATGTTAACTTCTTGAGCCGTAAATGAAACTTGATCGCCGTTACGGAAACGGAATTGTGCTTTTGCTCCGGAGCCTGCGGCCTGGGTTTCAGCAGTCTCAAACGTGCCCCAAGGTTTTAAGATTTGCGCAAGTTTTTGTTGGGGCGTGTTGTCATTCGGTCGTATTGCCAACGCGGCTTGCCAGTATTTTGCGGCGGTTGGATATTGTTGACGGTTTTCGAAAATAGATGCCAAAATGCTGTTTGCGTTAAAGGCAGTGTCTTTTGATTCGCGTTTTGCAAGTTGTTGTAAAAGCCGAATGTGATTGAATTCGTCTTGCATCGTGAACCGTTTGACGCCAGTCGCCAGGCGAGCAATCGTTTCGTTCTCAGCAAGCGTCGAAACGGCAAATGGACCAGCTTCTTTCGGTTTGTTGCCATCGTCTTCATCGTCGTTGCCACGAAAAAGACCGGAATAAGAGGCCATCGTTTGAACACCGAATTGGCTCATCACGAATTGAGCAAATTGCAAGTCAACTCGATCGCGATAATTTTCTTTGTCGGCAATTGCTGCTTTTTCATTTGCCCAGCGCCAACGTTCGCCATCATTGGCCGCGTCATCCCAACTAGTTGCAATCCTATAGACGATTGGATTCCCGTTTTTGTCAACAGGCGCACCTCTAGCCGATTCGCCGACCCAACCGCGTCCTCCCCAACGGTTTTGCATTTCTTCGACGTCGGGCAAAACGTTTAGGTCCGTTAGGATCTGTAACTTCCAGGACAAACCATATTGTCGATTCAATTCCACGCAATGAGCCGTCAGGTAGTAAAACTCCGCCAATTCGCTCGACTGCGAGTCTTCGTTGGCGTTATCCATTGCACCAACAAGAATTTGTAATGCTCGAACTCGGTCCCGTTCAGTTGATTCACTCCAGGCCCCCCCTCCACGTGCACTCCCTCGTACAAATTTTCCCGCAACAACGAAACCGTAATGTTCGCCCTGACAAATGGATCGTGCGATTTCGCGATGCAATCGCCATTTTTTTGGATGCAAGATCAACAGGCTTTCACGAAATTCGTCCAATTCGCCGGTTCGTTGCAGATTGCTCAAACAGCTGACAGTTTGAAT
>JAHEAM010000333.1 GCA_024642765.1 Planctomycetaceae bacterium | reverse complement strand
AGATCCAGGAAGGCAATGGCTTTTGGCATCGCATGGGCGACGTCGGCTATCTAGATGCCGACGACCGATTTTGGTTCTGCGGTCGAAAGGGTCATCGTGTCGTGACTGCAACCCAAACTTTATTTACGATTCCATGCGAAGCCCTTTTCAATTGCCACCCCGACATTTACCGGTGCGCGTTGGTAGGCACTGGCCCGCTAGGAAATCAAGTTCCAGCTATCATTGCTGAACCTTGGCCGGAAAAATGGAACGCCAAAAAATCTGCACAAAAAAAACTTGGCGTTGAGTTGAATCGTCTTGCTGAGTCGAATCCACTGACGGCAAGTATCAAGCGGTTTTACATCATGAAGTCCTTGCCCGTCGACATTCGCCACAACGCAAAAATCTTCCGCGAACAACTCTCAAATTGGGTCGAGAAACAAAACCCGCAATAGAGTTCAAAATTCCGTTCATTTGTCCCAGAGCTGTCTGAGCATAGGCGACTCTGTCGTGAATTCGCTTTTAGTGGAAACATGGGCTCAGTCCGAACGACATGACGAATGCACCGTGACCAGTGAACGGTCTTGCGTTAGGGGGACAATCGCGATCTTTTCCAATAATCCTTGCCTGTTCTTTGAAATATCAACCGATCGTGCAAGCGGCTTGTGCGGCCTTGCCAAAATTCGATTCGCATTGGCGTCAATGCATACCCACCCCAATGCGCCGGCAAAGGAATTTCTTGGTCGCCAAATCGTTCCGTCACCTGAATCAAGCTCCGCTCCAACTCGCCGCGGTCCGCAATTTCCGTCGACTGAGCTGAAGCCCAGGCGCCCAGTTGTGAGCCGCGTGGACGTGAATGAAAATACGCGGCCGATACTTCATCCGAGGTCCGTTCGACGGTACCTTCGATTCGAATTTGTCGCCCAAGATAGGGCCAGTGAAATAGCAATGAAGCCTTCGGATTCAGGGACAACTGCTGCCCCTTTTCCGAGTCATAGTTCGAAAAGAAAGTGAATCGGGAATCGTCCAACCCCTTCAGCAACACAGTTCGCGCCGTCACATGCCCATCACTGCCAGCTGTCGACAATGTCATAGCGTTCGGTTCAAACCAAGAACCGGGTACACGTTGAACGGCCACTTGAAACCAGTCCTTGAACGCACGGAACGGACAATCACCCAATTCTATTTCCGACAGACCATGGTCTTCGTATTCCTTTCGAATCGCTCCGAAATCAATCGTCATCGCGTTACTCCGATATATTTTGAATGGCAAAACGTAGTCCTTGAATTCAATGCCCGCAGGTGGCACGCTCTAGGAAAGGCAGAGATTGGCGACTTTCCCTTACGGATACACTTTGATCTTTGCAAACAAAACGCAGACTGGGAAGGCGCGAACATGCGAATCAAGGCTGCGACCAATTGGCTGCGAGTTTTTGAACTTCGGCTACTGCGGCAACTTTAGATTCGTTATTATTAAATTCGAACCAACACCAACGTGGACTGACCGCGGTTGGAGTGGGCTATCAATCGGAAATCTCAATTTTATCACTCTAAGTATTTTACCAGGCCAATGACTACAAGCAAAAAAGAATCCAACAGTTCGGAATTTCGAATCGAACATGACTCAATGGGGGATGTGGCTGTCCCGAAGTTCGCCTATTACAGTTCCCAAACTCAACGGGCCGTCGAGAATTTCCCGATTTCTGGTTGGACGCTTTCAAGTGCTCTGATCCGCGCTATGGGACTTGTCAAATATTCGTGTGGCGTCGCGAATCGTGATTTAGGAAAACTATCCGGAACCGGAAAAGTTCGCTTGGGTGCCCAACAAATTTCCGCAATGCTTGCCGCCGCTGAAGAGGTTGCTGCCGGCAAGTTCGACGATCAGTTTCCAATTGATGTATTTCAAACAGGCTCGGGAACCTCAAGCAACATGAATTGCAACGAAGTGATCGCCAATCGAGCGATTGAACTCGTCGCGGGTGATCGTTTTGCAGCGGAAAAACCGATCCATCCAAATGACCACGTGAACATGGGGCAAAGCACAAACGACACGTTTCCAACCGCGATTCATGTCGCTGTCGCACAGCAAATCCACAACGAACTATTACCGGCATTAAAAGAATTCCACGACGTACTTTCGGCAAAAGCTGCTGAATGGGACGAGATCATCAAGATCGGACGGACGCACTTGATGGACGCCACGCCGCTGACGCTCGGCCAAGAATTCGGTGGCTTCGCCCGACAACTTGAGCTTTCCATCGAGCGCGCTAATGTCGCGATCAAGGCTGTACTGGAATTGCCTGTTGGTGGTACGGCGGTTGGATCCGGCATTAACACGCACCCCGAATTTGGACATCGCGTTGCCGCGGAATTGGCTAACAAATCGGGTATTCCGTTTGTCGAAGCCAAGAATCATTTCGAGGCGAACGCCCAGCGAGATGGCCTAGTTGACTGCCATGGTCAGCTGCGAACTATCGCTTCAACCCTTTTTAACATCGCGAATAATATTCGTTGGTTGGGGTCGGGGCCACGCTGTGCATTCTTTGAAGTCATTTTACCGGACCGACAGCCGGGCAGTTCGATCATGCCCGGCAAGGTCAATCCGGTGATGTGCGAAAGTATGCTGCAATTAACGGCGCGCGTCATGGGTAACGATCAAACGATCACGCTATGCGGAGCGACGGGCGGGCAGTTCCAATTGAATATCATGATGCCAGTCATGGGCCACACAACGCTGGAGAGTATTCATCTGCTATCGTGTGGCTGCCGAGCGTTTGTTGAATTCTGCTTGCGCGACCTCGCTGCCAATCCAGAGGCTTGCGAGTCGTTTGTTGAGAAGAGCTTGTCAATGGTAACGAGCCTCAACCCCCATATCGGCTACGACAAGGCTTCGAAGCTCGCAAAAGAAGCGTTTGCAACTGGCAAAACGATCCGTGAACTTTGTCTCGAACAAAAAATATTACCTGAAGAGGTCTTGCAAGAAGCCCTCGACCCAATGAGCATGACAAAACCGCTGGGATAGTAGCCGGTTTCCATGTGGCAGCTTCGAAATTGCTATTTGAGAATTCGTCCAATTGAGGCAAAGTGTTAGGTCTTATTGGCGACAGAATTCTTAGGATAGGTAGCGATGACATCAAAACAATTGGCAGTAATTTCTGCTTTCCGTGCGTTTAACAAGTTTTCTCGGCCGTTGAATTGCCTTAGCGCGACACTATTGGCGGTCTTAATGACATTTGCGCTCGAAAGTCCTCGAGTTTGCCATGGACAAACCAAGGTGACTGAGAATTCAAGCAGTTCGAAGGAGGATATTGAAACCTCTTTGAAGCTTCTGCAAGACAAATCCAAAACATGTGAGTCCGCGGCTGAATACACGGCATTAATCGATGACTGCAAGAATGTACTCGAACAGCCCCAGAGTGAATCGAATGTTGTTTTCGTCAGAAAACTATTGTCGTGGAGTCATAACCGTCGTGCCGAAAAACGGCTTGAACTGTATGACGACTTCATTGTAGCCTGCAACAAAGTACAAGCTGAAAAAGCACTTGGACTTGCCGACAAAGATTTTCGCGTGGCAATCGAAAACGACTCGACGCGCTGGCGTGCGTGGCTGGGGCGTGCTAGTGTGGCTTGTTCTCAGGAAGATTACGCTCAGGCCATCGATTACATCAATCACGTTTGCGAGCTTCAGCCGGAAAATACGATTGGCTTCTTCAATCGGGCGGAATTGCAGTACGCGTTGGGTGAGTACCAGGCCGCCTGCGACGATTACTCACGTGTGATATTGGTGAAATCGGATGATCTTCAAGCATTAACAGGTCGCGCCCATTGTTTATGCCGGATGGAAAAATTCGGTGAGGCTGTGAAAGACTATGACGAGGTCTGTCGGCTAGGAGCCGATGCCGCCGAAGCGCACTACAATCGGGCCATGTTCAAAATGGGTCAAGTGGATTTCGCCGCAGCTCAGAAGGACTTCGAGACTGCAGCCCAATTGGGGCACGTTGAATCCCAACTAAAACTTGTGCAGTTGTTGTCCGAGTGCAATGACGCATCCATTTGCAATCTTGAAATGGCACAAGATTGGGTCGATCGCTTGCAGAAGGAACAACCAACTCAATTGGCCCAAATCACATTGACTAACGAATCAAAAATGAAACTGGGAATCAACACTGACGCGACTTTTACTGCTGAGAGGCCGCAAGCCAATAACCGGATGAACTTCACGCCACTTCAGCCAATCAAAAAATAGTTCGGATGGGACTTGCTGCCAAGCATTAGAGCGCACAAGGAAGAACGATAACACCACGAATCCCAATCAGAGAAATCGTCTTAGCGCAAACAAAAACGCCGAAACAAATTCTTGCTTCGGCGTTCCTTAATAATCTTGTTTGAGCGTCAAAGACGCACAATCAAACTAGCAACCACGTCGTCCACCCAATACTGGGCGGCTGATGATGCGAGCTCGCTGACCGCCAACGCGGACTGGCGAGCATGTGTTGACAGGTGTGCCGCAAGTTGAAGTTTCGCAACCACAGCTGCTGACAGGTGCTGCGCAACCACAGCTGCTGACAGGTGCTGCGCAACCACAGCTAGGAGCAACATTGCAACCGCAATTCGACGAACGACGATTCATAAATCGGCCACCATTGTTGCCGCATGTGTTGCAACCACAGCTAGGAGCAGCGTTGCAACCGCAGTTTGACGAGCGACGATTCATGAATCGGCCACCTTTGTTGCCGCATGTGTCGCAACCACAGCCA
>JAHEAM010000332.1 GCA_024642765.1 Planctomycetaceae bacterium | reverse complement strand
ATCGTAGCGACGGATTTCGACTTGCAAGTCGTCAGCCAAGCTGCGAGCTGCTTCATCGGGCACCACATTGAAACCAATGATGACGGCTTGCGATGCCTGCGCGAGACGAACGTCCGCGATGGTGACGCCACCGACAAGAGCTTGCAAAATGTTGATGCGGATTTCGGGGTGTTCGATCTTGCTCAGTTCTTTTTGGATGGCTTCGATCGACCCGCGCACGTCAGCGCGAATGATCAAGTTGAGCGTGATCAAGTCTTCAGACTTCCCGATCATGCCGGTTTCTAAGCGTGATTGGAATTCTTCCAACGAAACTTTCGTCGAGGTTCCACCGAGCGATTTTTGGCGACTTCGATTTTCGCGATGCATCGCAATTTCGCGAGCTTCGGCGATATCGGGCAAAACGTAAAACTTGTCGCCGGCTTCGGGAGCTTCGTCGAGTCCTGTGATGTTCACGGGCCGACTTGGTCCAGCTTCGTCGACGCGTTCGCTGATCCGCAGTGTGTCATACATGGCTTTGACACGTCCGTAGGATGTGCCGCAGACCACGATGTCACCGACTCGCAACGTTCCACCTTGAACCACCAATTTGGCAATGACGCCCTGGCCCGGTTGTTGTTCGGCTTCAATACACGTTCCGAACGCAGCGCGGTCAGGGTTCGCTTTGTATTCATGCAAATCGGCGGTAATCAAAATCGTTTCCAGGAGTTCGCTGATCCCGGTGCCTTTGGTTGCACTCGTTTTAATGACTTCGACTTCGCCGCCCCACTCGCTGGGGAGAAGGTCGTGCGCCGCAAGATCTTGATAGACTTTTTCGGGGTTTGCACCTGGCAAGTCAATCTTGTTCATCGCGACGATGATCGGCACCTTGGCAGCCTTGGCGTGGCTAATCGCCTCTTCGGTCTGCGGCATGATACCGTCGTCAGCGGCAACAACCAAAACGGCGATGTCGGTAACGTTGGCTCCCCGCGCACGCATTTCCGTAAACGCTTCGTGGCCCGGAGTATCGACAAACGAAATCTTGCGTCCGTCTTTGTTGACTTGATAGGCACGGATGTGTTGCGTGATACCACCAGCTTCACCCGAAACGACGTCGATACCAATGATTGCGTCGAGCAAGGATGTTTTTCCGTGATCCACGTGACCTAGGAAGGTAACGATTGGCGGACGACTGATGAGGTCGGCGTCGTCGTCGGCGCCTTGCACTTGAGCCATGACGCGTTCCTCGAAAGATTCCGAAGCCTTCAATTCGATGTGCGAGACATCGAAGTGGTCCAGCAGAAGTTCGACAACGTCGTCATTCAAGCCGGAGTTAATGTTTTTGTGTTCCGTTTCACCCAGTTTAGGCAACGTGAGCAAGACTTGAACGGCACTCACACCAGCGGCCTCGGAAAAGGAACGTACGGAGCAAGGCAATTGCAGCGTAACCTTTTCTTTTCGGGGAGCGGCAGTGTTGGTCACACGACTCTGTTTTGGGCGTCGACCATCGCGTCGGTATTGGCGCTCTTCGACCCCATCGGGGCCAATCACCACGCGTTCGCGTCGTTTGGCCCGAGTTGGGCGCGTCGCGCCCAAACGTTCCTCTTCGGTAGGCGTTGCCTTGCCATGTTTGGTCTTGGCGCGGGCAGCCGTCGTTGCCGGAAGAGATGGATCGAAAACGGGATCGTCTTTGCCTTTTTTGCGATCCTTGGTTTTGGATTGTTTGGTGAACTGTTCCAGCGGCGCAGCACCGGTGCGGACTTTGGCGATCGCATCTTGCGGCATCGCGATGTCCGGTTTTTGGACCTTTTCGACAGGCTCTTTGGCGCGAGCCGAGGGCTGCGCGACATTGGGCATGGCAGCGATTGAACCAACGCTAATAGCAGGACGCTTCGGTTTGGCCTCGCGTTTAGTTGCCGGTTTGCTTTGCTCACGCATTTTTTGCAGAGGCTGCATGGCACGCAAAGGAGCGCTCCGTTCAGGTGTGAATCGATCGACTTTGGCGCGTTCGGGCGTTTTGTGGTCTGAACCCATGTCCTTAGAAACAGGATCAGCCAACGTTTCCGTCAGAGAGTTTGTTTCGCGAGCTGCAACTGCCTCGCGAATGGGGATATCAATTTCTGCCACTGGCGATTCGATCGGCGAAACTGTTTCGGCTTCCGCTGCGGATTCGTCTTTCTTTTTGGACTTTCGCGCCGACGAAAGATCGCGCAGGGGCGCGGTACGTTTTGGCACGATGTCCTCGCGAATAGGATCGGCCAAGGCCACAGCTTCTGCCGTGCTTTTGGAGCTGGCGCTCGATGACGAGCCAGCATCGCTGATATATTGTTTGACTTTAGCAATTTCGTCGTCTTCGAGACTAGCTAGCGCAGAGCCCTTGCCCTTGATGCCTACTTTTTCGCAGACTTCAAGCAACTGTTTGTTGTCGAGACCGAGTTCTTTCGCGAACGCGTAGATGCGTACCGCCACGTGCAATTACCTTTCTATGTGTCTGATGAACTGGGTTCATCAAAACAGGTTGCCAACAATTATTACATACAGTTCTCCTCGGTTTTAAGGCAAGCAAGAACGGCAACCGTTTTGGTCTCGCTTGGCCTCAAACGCCTAAAATCGAACATCATGAGTCTTGCTCAGATTTCGATTCACTATCATTTGATTCTGATCCAAGGGAATTGGATTCATCAAGTGAAATTTCAACAGGGCTATCGGCCGATGAACTGGTTTCAGTCTCATCGCTGACAGGCGCTGGTTTTTTGTTGACCTTTGGGGTCGTGTCTTGTCGCGCGGCCTCTTTGGCTTCTGCAGCGACAATCTCAGCTTCCTCAGCCAAGATTTCAGCTTGTTCAACAATCTGATCGACTTGCTCAGCAGTCAATCCGGCCATTTCCATCAGGTCATCAGGTTCGATTACCGACAGATCATCGTAAGATAAATAGCCTTCCCCCACCAGTTGATTGGCAATTTCTTCGGTAACACCTGTGATACGGCTAAAGCCGGCAACGGCTCGTTCGATTTGTTTTTCGAGTTCTTCCTGGGTCATGATTTCGATGTCCCAGCCGCACAATTTACTAGCCAAACGCACGTTTTGGCCGCGTTTCCCAATCGCCAACGACAATTGGTCTTCGCGAACAAGCACGATCGCCCGGCCCATCATTCGGCACAAAATAACTTCATCGACTTCTGCGGGCATCAGCGAATTTCGAATCAAAACTTGGGGGTCCTCGTCGAAACGAACGATGTCAATTCGTTCGCCCGCGAGTTCATCGATAATAGACTTGATACGATTGCCGCGCACGCCAACACACGCTCCGACGCAATCTACTTTTGTATCAACGCTGCTTACAGCGACTTTGCTGCGGTGACCAGGTTCGCGCGAAATGGCCATGATTGAAATCACGCCTTCGGCAATTTCCGGTATTTCTTGTTCGAAAAGTCGTTGAACGAGTTTGGGCCGTGTGCGTGAAAGTACGACTTTCACTCGACTGCCTTGTGGTTTGACCTCCGTCACGATTGCACGGACGCGTTCGTTGGGCTGGTGATTTTCACCAGGAATTTGTTCCGAGCGTGGCAAGATGGCTTCGACACCACCGAGAGTCACGGTCGTCACGCGACCTTCGTTTCGATTCACGATCCCTGAGATCATTTCGTCGAGCAGTTCATTGAATTCTGTGACTTGGGAATCGCGTTCGGCCTCGCGGACTTTTTGAATGATGACTTGTTTTGCTGTTTGGGCGCCGATGCGTCCGATGACTTCTTCGTAATCAAGCTCATCTTGCCCGCAGCGACCGGCGATCTGCCCCGAAACCCGATCGATCATGAACTCAATATCAGCTTCTTCGCCAAAGTGTTTTCTTGCTGCGGAAACGAGGGCTGACTCAATCGCTCGAAACACGACCTCCTTGTCGATGTTTTTTTCGCGATGAAGCGAGTCAACAATCCGCAATACTTCACTGGCGTTCATAGTTTAGTTCCAAATACGTTTTCGAATACGTTCTTTATGTTTTTGTTCTTTGGCGTTCTTGCTATTTGTGCTGCAACAAGTTTTTTCCCGTTTCGCCATCGAACCACAGGCAGCGATCAACTGCCAAGCTCAGCTTGATCGAATCGCCGGTTGCAATGTTTGTGTCATTAGGCAGCTTGGCAAACCATTCTGGCGAATCGCTTGAATCGTCCGCGCTATGGCCTTCCAATTTGCCGTCCAATAAATCGCTTTTTGAATCCAAATGCTTCGTTATTTCGAAGGGTGGTTCCAAATGTGCGATCGTCGCATCTCCCCAATGATCAAGGGCCAACACTCGAACTTTCGCAAATGGAATGCAATTGTCAGCCGCTGCGATTGCGGACACCTGCAATTCTTCTCCTCGAAAACCTAATGTGACCTTCTGAGGCCACTTTTTCGAGCCATCTGCGCGTTCGAATCCAGCAACCCCAGCCAAACCAGTGGTCCTAGCCATTGATTCGGAGGCAGTCATCGGCTCGGACCCCGTAAAACTCCACTTCCAATCGTCTTTTACAAAACACCAACCGTCATCGGTTCGATGCAGTTGGCCATTGACCAAGTTGATGGGAGTTGACCCAAAAAACTTAGCCACAAATCTATTTGCCGGCCGTCGGTAAACCGTTTGCGGCTCAGCTAGTTGCTGTAGCCTGCCATGGTTCATCACCGCGACGCGACTTCCCAAAGTCATTGCTTCGATCTGGTCGTGAGTGACGTAGATCATGGTCGCTGACAGTGAGTTGTGTAATCGTTTAAATCAGACCGCA
>JAHEAM010000331.1 GCA_024642765.1 Planctomycetaceae bacterium | reverse complement strand
GGCGTCAAGAGCCTTGAGAGTCATCCAAGCGTGAGCGGGAATCGGGCTGTTAATATGTACAAAATCAACTTTCGGATCGCGCAGGATTTCGTCATAGCTAGTTGAACGTTTTTCGATTCCGAACTGGTCCCCAGCCTTATTGAGCTCGGCCTCGTCTCGACGACACAATGCATAAACGTTCGCGAGTGGGTGACTCTGATAGATTGGAATGAACTCCGCTCCAAATCCCAAACCGATCATGGCAACATTCACTGACATCTTGTTTGAATCTCCCTATTAGTTATTCGTTCTACATTCGGTCGAATATGCGCTGCATCAAGGCTGCTTTCTCGCACTGGTTTAGCGATTCAGGCACTAAGCATGATACTCGCGCAAATGACTAAACGGTATCGTGTCTGACCAGTCCTTTGGCTGAACGAGCAGCCCCCTCGCTTCGGCACGTTGTCCGCTTTGGCGAATCGACATAGACTGTTAGCTGGGACCGAAAGGCTATTTTGATTCTATTTGAATAAAATTTTGACGAAACCAAATTTCATGGGTTTGGAACGTGAAGAATATGTCGAACAGGCGCACTTGTTTCAAGCGATGGCAGGTCGTGTGGAAGCGGGCGAGTCGGCACAAGAAAGGCTGAAGCTCATACGCGAGGAAGTCCTTGCGACCACGCGTCTGCCAATGGCCATCGACTATTTGTCGGCCGAGCTAAATCATGTCGGCACTCTTTCGACGGCAATGAAACGTTTACCGCATTACTTCACGCCGTTTCAAACGTTTTTGATCGAGCAAGCGGAGTCCGAAAAAAGTCGCTTTGACATCAATCGGGCATTTTTGATTTTATCGCATGAAGCGAAATTCCGCGCTGACCCGAAATCACTGCCGGCGTTCTTTTTCTTTCAGTTCGAGACACTTTGCCGAAATCGCCTTTCGTACAGCCAAGGCCTTGAGGCTATGTCCGTAGACCCCATGTATGACGGAGTATGGAGTAATTGGCTGAAGTCAATACGACATAGCTTAGGGATCGTTGACCTTGCTGACTTGGTCTACGTTCACAGCGAATACTATGTCATTCGACAAGCAGGCGAAGGCGGAAGCGAAGTCGAACGGCCTGACCCCATTTTGTTTGGCGAGAAAGAGGGTCGCATTGCCCTTGCGAATCGGCGCAAGGAACCCATGTTTTTCTTTTCCGCACTTCAACGACAATTGCAATATCCACTTGTACCAAAGATTGAATTGAAAGATCCCGTTCATGACTTATTGCCAAAGATGGTTCGGCAAATCGAACGAATGGAAGTTCGTATCAAACTACTTGAGGACGAAAATCGAGAGAAAGGAATCAACCTCGATCAATTCATGGCCAGAAAAAATACTGCCCCGCCGAACGACTGAAACCCAATTTGATTTGTCGTCAAGAAGTGAAAACCGTAATCCAATCGTCAGCAAGCTGTTTTTATTGTTCGCGCAACTCCAATTGCATCAATGGCTTACAGCGAAAAACGGCCTTCGCTATGTACTTGGCGTGATCGGCGGCTACAATCCTTTGGTTTGGAATTCCACGGAATCGTGTTGCCGATTGCAGTCCATCAGTTTCTTTTTTTTGATTCGAGACAATAATTGAAATGGCACGTCAAATTGTAGACGTACTTCGCAACGACTCGCCTCAGATATTACCGTCGTTACTTATGTGCGACTTCGGCAATCTTGAACGCGAGATCGGGCGGCTAGAAGCAGCCGGAATCAAAGCACTCCACCTTGACGTTATGGACGGCGTATTTGTTCCGAATTTCACCTATGGCATGACGATTGTGGAAGCGGTTCGTAAAATAACGAGCTTGCCATTGGATGTGCACTTGATGATTCAGGACCCAATTCGATATGTCGACGCTTTTGTCGATGCAGGTGCGGATGTTTTGACGTTTCATGCAGAGGCAGTTGATGATGCCCAAAAGGTGATCGATCAAATCCATCGGCGGGGTGCGGCTGCAGGAATTGCAATCAACTCCAAAACGCCCGTATCGAAAATCGAAGACTGCCTGCCAAGTTGCCAATTAGCCTTGATCATGAGTATCGAAGCGGGCTTTGGTGGACAAAAATTTGAAGAAAGCGTTTTAGTTAAATTCCAACAAGTGCGTGACATTGCAGGCACCGACATTTTGTTGGAGGTCGATGGCGGCGTGAATGCATCGACGATCGAGAAATCGGTTGCTTACGGCGCCGAATTGCTAGTCGTTGGATCGGCCATTTTTGGTCACGCTAATTACGAACCGATCATCAATTCGTTGAATAGCCAAATCGCAGCCGTAAAAAATGTGTAGTTAAGTGGGAAAGTTAATTTAGGGGAGGCCGAGTTCACTCGAAGAGAGTTCTTGGTCGATATGCAAACAAAAATCGAAAACATAGTCTTGATTCGCACGGCTGCAACGGACTTGGACTTACAAGGTCGGTTTTGCGGTCAGTTAGACGTTCCGCTCTGTGATGTTGGAGTCCAGCAATCGCATTTCACTGCCGACCAACTGCATGATTTTGGAATCAAAATCATCTACCGAGCGCCCTGTATGGCTGCCTCGCAAATGGGGAAGATCCTTGGCAAAAGCTGGGGAGCCAAGCAGAAGATTGAACCGTCGTTGCAAAATATCGACTACGGGTTGTGGCATGGCCGGAAACTTACGGACCTAAAAGAAACGCAACCCCGAGTTTATCGGAGTTGGATGGAACATCCTGAAACGATTTGTCCGCCCAATGGCGAACCCATTCATGCCGTTTGTCAACGAACGGGTGAGTTTCTGGCAAAATTGCTGCAAAAGTCTTGCAACGGGCGCGTCGCTGTTTTGGCTTCGGCCCCGATTACTTCGATCTTAGCAGCGAAGTTGGGTTTGGGTGAAATCGAAGAATTCTGGGAAGTCCAAGAGCCCGATGGAGCGTGGATTACGCCTGGAAAGACTGAATTCGTGAACAACCAGCTCTTTTCAAAAACCCAAGAGCAACATGGCCGCCGGTCCATCGAAGAACTGGACCTTGCCAAATACCCTGCAAACCACGGCAAATAGCATTTACAACGGCCAAAATTCGGTTAAAATTTCGCCCTTCTCGGTAAAGCTGGTGGTGGCGATTTTTTCGATGGCCAATGCACACACGGCGATTCATCGCTTGTTTCAAGTGTTTTGTCGTGAAATTTGCCGGAAAATCTCGCAGAAAATAATGGTTTTGCGTCGATCAGTTTTTGTCTTTCAGTATTTATCCGCTGCGGCGGTTTAGGTTTTTAGGTAACCAACACGCGATGTTTGACTCGCTACAAGAAAGTTTACAATCCGCGTTCAAGACGCTCAGCGGCAAAGGCAAGCTGACCGAATCGAACATGCGCGATGGCTTGAAGCTCGTTGAACAATCGATGCTAGATGCCGACGTCAATATCAGTGTCGTTCGCGACTTCATGAAGTCCGTCTCGGAGCAGGCACTTGGCGAAAAGGTCCTGTTGTCGCTAAAACCTCAAGAACAGCTGGTTGGAATTGTTAACCAAGAACTGATTGGACTTTTGGGGCCGGTTGATCACTCGCTGCCCATGTCGAAAGACGTCAACATCATCATGATGTGCGGCTTGCAAGGCAGCGGAAAAACAACGACTTGCGGCAAGTTAGCATCGCTTTTACTTCGAAACAAAATTAAGCCGTTGCTCGTTGCGGCTGACCTTCAACGCCCTGCGGCGATCGAGCAGTTGCACGTTATCGGTCGCCAATTGGATGTGCCGGTCTATTCCGAGCCTGGCGAACAAGACCCAATCAAAGTTTGCCGCAACGCGGTTGCGTTGGCCCGCAAAGAAAATCACCGCATGGTGATATTGGATACTGCTGGTCGTCTAGCTATCGACCAAGAGTTAATGGAGCAACTCAAAAAGATTGATCGTGAGGTTTCGCCCGATCAAGTCTATTTGGTAGTCGACGGTATGACCGGCCAAGATGCCGTGAACAGCGCTGGTGCGTTTCATAAAGCGATGGAACTCGACGGCGTTATCATGACGAAACTTGATGGCGATGCCCGCGGTGGTGCGTTGCTGTCCGTGAAGCACGTGACTGGCGTGCCCATCAAATTCATCGGTACTGGCGAGCACCTCGAAAACCTGGAACCGTTTCGACCAGAGGGCATGGCCAGCCGCATCTTGGGGATGGGCGACGTTTTGGCGTTGGTTGATGAAGCCCAAAAGCTCGTCGACGAAAAAGAACAAGAGCGCCTTCAGGCTCAACTCGAGAAGGGCCAATTTTCGCTCGATGACTTTCGCGATCAAATTCAAAAGATGGCGAAACCGGGCTTGATGATGAAAATGCTAGGTTTGCTGCCGGGAATTGGTGGGCAAATGAAGGAACTTCAAGCCGCCCTTTCGAACGCAGACACATCAAAGCACATGAATCGCATCGTTGGGATGATCGATGCGATGACGCCAAAAGAGAAAAAGGACCCGAGAATCCTTGACCAAAATCGCAAAATTCGGATTGCGACTGGATCGGGCGTTCAGATCAAACAGGTCAATGATTTGATCAAGCAATACGATATGATGAAGACGATGATGACAGGAGTCGCTTCCGCGGACCCTAGCAGTCGCGCTGCAATGATGAATCAGTTTCAAGAAAAAATGATGAACCCATCGGCAATGATGCCTTCTGGCAAAAAGTCGACAGGCAAGCGTTTGACCAACAAAGAACGCGACAAATTGAAGAAACAACGCGAAAAGCTCTTGCGGCAAAAGAAAAAACGCCAATAGA
>JAHEAM010000330.1 GCA_024642765.1 Planctomycetaceae bacterium | reverse complement strand
CTGTGACTTTTCGTTTCATTTCTACACCTTTAGAAAAATGCTGGATTTTCTGGGTAAGCCGCCATATGGAAACACATCACTTCTCAAACGAATTGGTCGTCATGTTATCACCCAGTTTGGTAGCACGAAGCGAATCAAACCCATTGCCCCCGTCCAAATAACCGTAGTTGCCAATGCGGTTGTTCAGAAATCGAACTTTGTCGTCACCATCTGACAGGTATCCATTAAACACATCGAAATCCGAATTTGAGACGTCCAGCACATCGTTGCCTCCGGATGTCGCAACGTAACCCTGACCGAGGCCCGCATCAGTAATGCAGTTGAGAATTCGGACTTCATCGTTGCCTGGGTTAATGTTGTTGTAGTCCGTATAGATCGCAAGGTTTGCGTACGAGCCATAGTTCCCATCAGCTAAAAAGGACGCGTTTCGCAGGACGACAAGGTCATTGCCGCCATTGACAGTTTGCCCGCGATCAGAGTAGATGTTGGCGTATGTATAACGTGAAAAATATCCGCCGGCAGAGTTGAACTGACTTCCATTAATTTCGATTGAGTCGTTGCCCCCTTCGACGGTTCCGTTGTTCCATTCACCGTAAATGGTGCAGAATGAATAGTCGTAATACTGGCTGTCAATTGAATTCACGCTGCAATTTGCAACCCGAATGTCATCATTTCCGCCTTCGATGTAGCTGGCAAATCCCAGGGCGTCTCCGCGAATGTTAAAGTCGGCCACTCCGGTGTAAAAGTGTTCTTTGCTTGTGATGGTGACATTGGTTGCCTTAATCGTGTCATTGCCTCCAACCAGAAAGTTGTAATTTGAGTCGAGACTCTCCCCCCACAGTCCCAGCTCAGCCTTGTAGGTGCCATATGATTCCCCACCAATCGACTGAATGTTGCCATTGTTTACGTGGATGTCATCATTTCCACCCGTCAGATCATTCCCGTAGTAGTTGTATTCGCCAATCACCACCAGACGAGAGACATCTTCATAAGTACCGCCGAGAGTTGAGAATTCGAAGTCAGAAACTTCTATCACATCATTTCCACCGGTGACCTGGTTGTAAAAATCCCGGTAGTCACCTGCGACGTACATCGTGGAATAATTGTAGTAGGAGCCTTGCTGACATTCCGCAATCAGTCCGTTTACCGTGATTCGATCGTCGCCGCCGACTTGCGTGTTGAAGCTGTTGATGCGATCGCCAAACAACTCGATTGAGGCTGAATTCGAGTAAGTTCCGTCCTGGACTGGCAGCCGGATATTTGTCAATCGAATGTCGTCGTTGCCACCGATGCACGTGTTGTAGTCGATGCGACGATCGCCGTAGATCATGAGTGTTGCGCTGTCTTCAGAGTGGCCACCTTGAGCCGAAATTGTGAGGCCATCGACTGTGATATGATCGTTGCCGCCCTCCTGGTAGCTCGACTGCCAAGCATAGTCACCCAGTATTTCGAAAAAGGCTCGACTGACAGACGTTCCGTCGCTGGCTGAAACATTGATGTTGTTGAGCGTAATTTGGTCATTACCACCCCACTGAAAACTTCCTTGTCCGTAGGCGGAATTGAGCGATTCACCAAAAATGCCGAAATAAGGTGATGCCCAGTTCCCTCCTATCGCGTGGATCTCAACGTCGCGGACTGAAATCACGTCGTCACCACCAACAAGAGTGTTGTTGCTTTCGTTATAGCCACCGTTTACGGCAAACCACGAATCGCCCTCTGAAACGCCGCCTTGGGTCGAAAGCTGCACAGCGGATACCGAAATTGTGTCGTTGCTACCAATGACCGTGTTACCGTTGAAATTGTATGTACCGGCAACGTAGAAAAAGGCCTCAGTGTTGTTATTTCCACCGTCTGTTCGGACAGATATGTCAGAGATTTCGATTTCGTCACAACCGCCAACCTGCTGATTGAAATTCACGTTGTATTCACCAAATACAGCCAAGTAGCTTCGGTTGGTGTTGGCAGATGCAGTTCCCGACGCATGCAGCGAAGTCCGCGTGACCCGTATGACATCGTTGCCGCCCACCACGTCACAGAAAGTATCATTAAACTCTCCGTAAATGCTGATGAGCGAATAGGGATTTCCACCTTCCGCCGTTTCGATGACCGTGTCCTCAACCAAAATCGTGTCGTTGCCGGTTGGCCCGGTGTAGTTGTTATTCGTATCCCCAATGATATTAATTCGGGCAAAATTTCCGCCGGAACCTTCGAGCACGGTTGTGTGGGACAGAGTGATTTCGTCGTCACCCAAGCCGCCTTCGAGCCGCAAGTGAGTGAAACCAAAAGTGCAAAACAACAGGTTTTCCACGCGGAGCGTGTCGTTTCCATCCTGCATGTCGACATAGATCTCGTTGATTCCGCTAAATACAACAGGTGTTGGGCCTCCATTGATTGTGGTGTTTACCCCCTGGAGCTCGATTTCGCAAAGGTTTGCTCCACTTGTGATCAAGATATGATTGGCATCGGAATCACCAACGATTGTCAGGGCAACGCCCGACACCGTCGCGCTAACATCGTCCGCTTGGGAAACCACCGGATTGCAAAACGTAAATCCAAAAAGAAGGGCGTTCACGATGCATAGAGCGCTCATGTTAAAAAGACTATCCGAAACAAAGAAATTTGGTTTTTGTTTCATGTCTGCACCTTTCAAAAAGCGGAAGTTGGGGCACGTGGCCCAGAAGGAACAAGTAGGTCGTTATTGCAGCCCGGTTTCGTCAAAAGTTGCGAATACGTCGTTGGCCAAAGTTCGCAACCAAGCTTGGGCTTTGGTGACACGGGAGGCTCCATAGGACACGGGGGTCAATGTTGCTCGATGCAAGGCTAAGAAAAATGCTGATTGTCGTCAGCCAAACTCACTTGACTTACGAGGAACCGCTAATCATTTTTCTGGGGAACGTGTTTCGAAGAATCGTCATGGTAGTTTCAAGAACTCTCTACCAACTAATGCGAAGTTGGGCCGCCCAAAGTATCACTAAAAATTTATTTCGGGGCGATTTTTTTAGGATTCGTTTTAAAGTCTAGTGGCGGCGTCGGGGTGATCATCTCACACTCGCAGTTGCGGGTTTCGGCAATACCAGGTGCTTGGCATCATGATCATTCGCATGGAAATCCGCGGAATTATTGCGTATAGCTTCAGCCGAAACCCAAGAAATTCTCGGAGGCCCTTACGTTTACAGCTCACTATCTTTTTTGTATTTTTTTATTTCCCAATGACTTGATGTCTATTTTGAGTCGAGACAAATTGGTGCTTACAACGACTCGCACCATACCCTGCCCAATGATTGGAATGAGACCCAAGCCGAAGGCTCAATTATTTTCGTGAATGGCCTGATGGTCATTAGCCCAACACGGGTGGCGATCGAAAAGTTCGAAGCGTTACTTAATAATTTGGTGTCTAAAATCGCAAGGTCAATCCAGTAGCCCGATAATTTTAGATTGCTGTTATATTGAGAGAAACGCAGCAAAATCTATTGCGTTTTTTTGTGCATATCCATTAAGGAATCTTGTCTTTTTCGGCGGCTGGCGTTTCGATGTCCGTCGGTTTCGATTCTGATTCGTCGTTAGAATCGGTTGCGGGCGGTGCGGTGTAGGCGACCGAGTCCAGGAATTTTCTAGCGTCTTCATCTGAAAATTCATCTTCTGCAGCGACGTAAGTGAGTTGGTACATGGTGTCGGCAACGAGGATGGCACGCGCCATCACTTTAAGTTTGAAGACAGTTTCCTTTTCGCCTTGGATGCATTTGAATGTAAACTCGCGTCCCGGCATTCCATTGATTTTGATGTTACTCATCGCGATGATATCGCCCAAAGTTCGCGCCACGGCGCCCTTGACGGCACCGTCAAGGGTTTCTTTGATTTGTTGAGGTGTCGAGGGTTCGTCTGTCAGTTTGTTATAGGCGAATACAAAGCTGTTGCTGGGCGAGAGATTGCAGATATGCAAGTGAACCGTCGTTGTCTTATCAGCGACAGGCGAAATGTTCCGTTTGGAAACCTTTGGCTCCTTGGGCATGCGCAGTGAGATACCTGTCCCCTCAGGTGCGACGGTGGCCCATGCGTCGTCTTGTTTCTTCTCATCGCTGGTGGGATTGGTTTTGGGCGGTGCGTCGGGCGTAACTTTTTGAATCTTGTCTTGTCCGCTGGCCGATGAAGGGTGGGCAACGAAAAGCGTGAATGCGAAAACAAGTATGGAGATGTAAATTTTTTGATTCACTAGGATTTACCTAAAAAACAGATGTTCGCAACAAAAAAATCGGCAGTCCGTTCGCACGGGCAAGTCCATTATAGGTCAATCTAGCCAAAGTCCAAAACAAAGTTGTATTTCGCTAGTCTACTGCATACGAACTGGGTTGTACCCTTGGTTTTCGCCGAGACGGAAAATGGTAACTTAGCTGGTTTGTGGCAACATGTTTCAAGATGTTTTTTACGGAGGAAGTTCTTGTCCAGTCCTAGCCGAAGTGGTGCATTTGAGTCTGCCGTCGACAAACGCGTCGAAAAGTTCACCGAAAGCATCAGTATTGATGCTGACTTATACCGCCAAGATATTTTGGGTTCGATAGCGCATGCGCGAATGTTGTCTAAGCAGGGCCTCATTCAAGACGAAGAATTTCAGCAGATCGAGTCTGGGCTGCACGCCATTCGTCTTGAGATCGAAGCGGGCACTTTTCCGCTTTCCGAGCAGCTTGAAGATATTCACATGAATATCGAGCAGGCCCTGATCGAACGATTGGGTGATGTCGGCCGCAAGTTGCACACAGCCCGGAGCCGTAACGACCAAGTCG
>JAHEAM010000012.1 GCA_024642765.1 Planctomycetaceae bacterium | reverse complement strand
CAGCAGCGTTGAGAGTCTGGTCCAACTTTCGCGCGGTAGATTTCGGTTAAAATCAACTCCGTAATGGCCCAAATGGATCCCAGTCAATACGATTTCTCGGAAGCCGTTTTCGACCAGGCTTCGGATTTCCTCGACGACCTCGTTAGCGGGTCGACTGTACATGTTGGGGCGAACGTGTGGAATGATGCAGTAGGTGCAATTTAGCAAACAACCGTCTTGGACTTTGACGTAAGCGCGACTTCGCCCCTTGATTCCTTTGATGCCTTTCGGCAAATCAATCACTCCATAGCGCCCAAGCAGATCGGGAATTTCACGTTTGTCGGTAACAACTTCTGTAACGCCAGGTAAAGCGGCAACTTCATTAGGAGCACGTGATGCATAACAACCCATCACTACAATTTTTGCATTAGGGTTATCTCGATGTAGGCGGCGAATCAATTGGCGACCTTTGGAGTCGCCTTCGCTCGTTACCGTGCAGGTATTGACAACGCACAGATCTGCGGGCTCCTTGTCTTCAGCCTCGACAAAACCAGCCGATAACAGGCCGTCGCGAACAAGCTGCGTCTCGTATTGATTGACCTTGCACCCGAGCGTCAAGGTTTTGATCTTTGCGCTCACTCGCTACTTTCCGGTTCAATCGAGGCACTCATCGAGCCTTGGCAGCGTTGAATTAAGATATCCTTGCCGAAGGAATGGACTTGCTCGACTTTGAGTTCCGCCAATTCTTTGGTTGTCGTCAAACAAATGGCGCGCCCGGAGCGGTCAACTTCTTTAGCGATCATGAATGCTCTTTCGACCTCGTGACCAAACAAAGCGTTCATCATCAACACCACATATTCGTAGGAGTGATCGTCGTCATCCCACAAAATGACATGATAGCGAGGTTGACGTTTTGGCTTTTGATTGGTTTTGCTGGCGGTTCGAACTACCGGCTCGGCAACAGCAATTGAATTTTCGTCCATGTTTCTATCAACTTTTCAAAACTGAAATCGTCTTTATATTTGGCAACCAAACCATTTAGCTGCGACTTGCCTCATGTTCGCGGCTCAATTTGGCCCCCGGAATAGCTTAGAAAGAAATCCACCGTTATATTGTGGGTGTAGAACATCTATTGTAGACCAAAACTGCTCTGAGAATAGCGTTTTCAACATGGAATTCAAGTAAGAAAACTGACGATCGCGTTGTTCGATCAATGTTTTCCTGCTTGCTCGATAAATGCGGATAGGGGTTCGCTTCTAACTGGACAATTTGACAAAAAACGAGGGAGTTGTGGCAAACTTTGACGATTACTTCAAAACGAATCATTCGCGGTTCGAGTCGGAACTTTGCGAATGGTTGCGGATGGCGAGCGTAAGCACCGATCCACAATACAAACCGCAAGTCGAACAGGCCGCGAGATGGCTGGCGACAAAATTTGAGGGCCTGAGTTTTAAGACAGAACTCATCGAGACATGTGGTCACCCCATCGTCTATGCAGAATCGCCTCAAGTTCCTGGACTTCCAACAGTGTTAGTTTATGGACACTATGACGTGCAACCGCCTGATCCGCTTGACGAATGGATAACGCCTCCGTTCGAACCAACAATTCGAGAAGGGAAAATCTTTGCCCGTGGCGCAACTGATGACAAAGGCCAAATGATTACTCATCTGTATGGCACAGAGGCTTGGGTCAAGGCGACAGGCAAACTGCCAATCAACCTTAAGTTTTTGATTGAAGGCGAAGAAGAATGCGGCAGGAAAGGCCTCGGAGAATTTCTAGCCGGAAAATATGATCAACCCAATCGCAAGGCACTAGAATTGATTGACGCCGATATTGTGGTCATTAGCGACAGCTCGCAGTACGCTCCCGGCATGCCCGCCGTCACCTATGGATTACGCGGAATCGCTTATTTCGAACTTCGACTGTCAGGCCCCAAACAAGACCTGCACAGCGGAGCGTTTGGCGGAGCTGTCTCTAATCCTGCCAACGCGTTGACGCAAATGCTCAGCGCCCTAATCGACTTACATGGCAAAATTCAGCTGGACGGGTTCTATGATGACATCGTCGAATTGTCCGAAACAGAACGCGAACAATTTGCCGATCTAAAATTCGATGATGAAGCGTTCATGAAAGGTTTGGGAGTCACTGGATTAACTGGAGAAGAAGGCTACACGACTCTCGAACGTCGGTGGGCGCGGCCGACGTTTGATATCAACGGCCTGTGGGGCGGTTACCAAGGCGAGGGTGCCAAGACCGTTTTGCCAGCGAAAGCAGGAGCGAAATTTAGTCTGAGACTCGTTCCCAATCAAGATCCGAAAAAAGTTTACGAGTCGCTGCAGCGAAAACTGAACGCAATCTGTCCGCCTGGAATCACGATGGATTTAATCGACTTGCACGGCGCGCCTGGTTCAATGGTTCCAATTGATAGCCCGTATATGACGGCGGCTGCGAAAGCGATCGAAAAAGGCTTCGGTAAAGCTCCCGTATTCATTCGCTCAGGAGGATCGATTCCCGTTGTCAATTCGTTTGCCGAAAAACTGGGAATTGGTACGCTGCTATTGGGCTGGGGCCAAGACGACGATAATCCCCACAGCCCGAACGAAAAGTTTTTGCTGAAGGATTTTCACGCCGGCATCCGCACCAGCGCCCAATTGTGGGAAGAAATCAGCAAAATTGAACTGGCCTAATTTTCATTTGACTTAAATCGCGATCTTTTACTTGAGACCCTAGCTAACCTGAAATCATGCTCGACCGAAAATTTATCATCGACAATCTGGCTGCCGTCACAACCAATTGCAAAAACCGTGGCGTTCATTCGGACGTTGAGCAATTAGTGCAACTTGAAATGCTGAGGCGTGAAAAACTTCAACTAGTGGAAGACCTCAACCGCAAATCCAATGAAGTCTCAAAAGGCATCGGCAAGGCAAAAGACGAAGCGGAACGAAACGAGCGGAAGGAAGAAGGCCGCCGCTTGCGCGACGCCAAGGACCAGGCGCAACAAGATCACGATCAACTCGACGCACAAATTCACGAAATCGAATTGACGGTGCCCAACATGGCACACCCCGATGCACCTGTTGGTGGTGACGACCAAGCGAACCTTGAGATCAGTCGTGGAAAAACACCGATCCGCAAATTTGAATTCAATGCCTTGGACCATTTGGAACTAGGCGAAAAGTGGAACTGGATCGATTTCGAGGGCGGAGCGCGAACGACAGGCGCAGGCTTTTATTTTCTGAAGGGCGATTTGGTGCTCTTGGATTTGGCGCTGCAGCAATGGACCGTTCAAGAACTTGTGAAACGCGGATTCCTCCCAACAATCACTCCTGACCTGGCGCATGACTCCATTTTGCAGGGCATTGGTTTCATGCCGCGTGGACCTGAAACGCAGGTCTACAGCATCGATGGTATGAACCTTTCTCTCGTCGGTACTGCGGAAATCACTCTCGGCGGCCTGTATGCAAATCAAATTCTTAGTAGCGAAGAGTTGCCTCTCAGGATTTGCGGCATCAGTCATTGCTATCGAACCGAGGCCGGTGCTGCCGGTCGCGCGTCACGCGGCCTGTATCGCGTTCATCAGTTTACAAAAGTCGAAATGTTTGGCTTCACAACGCCAGCACAGAGCGAAGCAATGCATCAGGAACTAAAACAAATCGAATGCGACCTGTTTGATGCTCTGGAAATTCCCTATCGTGTGGTCGATACCGCCACGGGTGATTTGGGCGGTCCCGCCTATCGGAAGTATGACCTGGAGGCTTGGATGCCGGGACGAGGTGAAGGTGGGGAGTGGGGCGAAGTCACAAGTACCTCGAATTGCACAGACTACCAAGCGCGCCGACTGAACATCCGGTACAAAAATCCTGGTGAAAAAGGAACTCACTTTGTTCACACTCTCAATGGGACGGCGATCGCCTTGAGTAGAGCCTTGATTGCGGTGCTCGAAAATCATCAAAACGCTGACGGGACAGTTCGAGTGCCCGCCTGCTTACAAACCATTATCGGCCGCACGCAGCTAGGAACCGTATGATTGCCGGCGCTCCAAACAAAACGCTGCAAATCAAACGTATCATTCGGATCATTACCTGTGTCTATTTGTTGTTTATCGGTTTCGTAATTTTCTGCGCGACCAATAATTATTTTGTTCCTCAATTCAATTGGGTCCAGCGCCGAGTCGGCGACAAGTCGATGCATTTTGTGCTGGTCGGATTATTGGCGTTTTTGGTTAATCTTTCGTTGGGCACAAGGCTCGTTCGCTTAGGGTGGCTCGCTTTCCCGACAGGTTCGTTGGCACTGATTCTGTTAACGACAATGGAAGAATTCTCGCAAAAGCTTTTTCCCAATCGAACCTTTGATTTACTTGATCTGGCCTGTAACCTTGCGGGAATACTTGTACTGGGCAGCCTCGCGTTGCCGATCGCACAATGGCTCGGCATCCGTAAACAAAATCTTGCTACTGACTTGCCTTGATAGACTGCGTCTACTCCTCTTTAATTTACCATTGGACAGAAAACGCAACTATTTCCAAAGCGTAACGAGACTCATTCTGCCTCAGATTAAGAAAAGTTTTTTGACTGCTTCTTGGTGACGCCACCACTACCTCTTCGAGGTAGTGGTGGCGTTCACCGAGACGTGTCGTTTTTTTGCTGTTTTTTTGTACTTGTACTTGGCGTTTTGTGAGAAGCGGCCTTTTCTTGTGTTGGGCAAATATCGTCACTCTTCTGTTTACGGTAAATTGACTAAATTAGGATTTCTGAAGCGATGTCGGTTTGTCTTCAAAAACGACCACTTTTTCGAAAGCTTGCTATGACTTCTTTACAATGGATTGAAACCACCAGTCTAATTTGTTGGCGGTTTGCTATCGTGGTGGTTTCCATCTACCTGATGGGTTCTTCGCTAGTTTCCGCCGATGACTTGCCCAATATTGTCTTGATCCTCGCGGATGATTTAGGATACGGCGACGTGAGTTGCTACAACGAAAAATCTCGCATTTCGACAGCGAATATTGATGAGTTGGCCCATTCAGGGATGAGATTCACGGATGCTCACAGTCCGGCGACAGTTTGCACGCCGACTCGCTACAGCCTAATGACTGGACAAATGGCATTTCGAATTCCTCGAGGCGGAACGGTGTTTACTGGAATTGGTGGTCCCTCATTGATTGAGCCCGACAGGTTGACTCTGCCCGAGTTGCTTCGCGACAAGGGCTACTCAACGGCAGCCGTCGGCAAGTGGCACATCGGCATGACGTTTTACGATAACAATGGCGTCGCGGTCCGAGACAACGGCGTGGAAGCGATCAAAAACGTAGACTTCTCGCGGCGGATCGACGGCGGTCCGCTCGACAATGGATTCGATTCCTTTTTTGGAACTGCCTGCTGTCCAACGACCGACTGGCTGTACGCCTTCATCGACGGCGACCATATTCCGACACCACCGGTCCAGCGTATCGACAAGGCTCGCTTGCCGAAACATCCCTACGCCAACGACTGTCGGGCTGGACAGATCGCACCTGATTTTTCCATGGAGGACGTTGACCTAATCTTTTTAAAGAAGAGTCAGCAATTCCTCGAAAACCACGTTCGCACCAAACCGGGCAAGCCTTTCTTCCTGTACCATGCCGCGCAAGCCGTGCATCTTCCGTCTTTTCCTGCAGAACAGTTCCAAGGAAAATCGAACGCCGGCCCTCATGGCGACTTTATCTATGAACTTGATTGGATTGTCGGCGAACTGCTTGGCACATTGGAAAAACTTGGTGTAGCAGACGACACGCTGATCATATTCACAAGCGACAACGGGCCTGAAACGACAAGCGTGATTCACATGCGTGCCGATCACGATCACGACGGCGCTCGGCCATGGCGCGGCGTGAAACGCGACCAGTGGGAGGGCGGCCATCGTGTGCCTTTCATCGTGCGTTGGCCTGGAAAAGTCAAACCCAATTCCGAATGTCAACAACTAACGAGCTTAACTGACGTCATGGCCACCATTGCTGCAATCACAGAATTTGAATTGCCTGAAGACGCTGCTGAAGACAGCTTCAATATGTTGCCAGCGTATTTGGGGAAAGCTGATGCGCCGATCCGGCCGTTTATTTTGCAACAAGCGTTTGGCGGGGCGCGGTATTTGGCAATTCGCAGCGGCCAGTGGAAGTACCTCGATCACGTCGGCTCGGGCGGTAATAATTATGATAAGAGCCTTGAACTCCAGCCGTTCGCTCTTCCCGAAACGGCCCCCAGCGCCACCGGCCAACTCTTCGACCTCGACAACGACCCGGGTGAGACGACAAACCTATTCTTCGAGCATCCCGAAATCGTCCAAAAACTCAAAATCCAACTGGACGAAACGAAGGCTTCCGGGAGAAGCCGGTAGCCATTAATACTCTGCTAAATTCGTGTTTTTAGATTCGAGCGCAAGTAGAAATTTTTTGTTGTCGATGCCGCCGCCGAAGCCGGTGAGACTACCGTCGGCTCCGATCACTCGGTGACACGGAAATAGAATTGGAATGGGGTTCCTTCCATTAGCCGCACCGATCGCGCGAATGGCCTTGGGGCGACCGATCGCAGCAGCTTGCTGTCGATAACTGCGTGTTTCTCCATACGGAATTTCTGCAAGTGCCCGCCAAGCCGCCTTTTGAAAATCCGTGCCTTGCAAACAAACGGGGATGTCAAATCGTTGCCGAGAACCAGAGAAATATTCTTGCAGCTGCTTTTCCAACTTCTTGAATATTGGATGCTCGTTCGCTGAAACGAGGTTGGCATCGCGACTCATTTGGACCACCATCTCGTTTTGCCAAAGCAATGCATGCAGGCCAGCCTCATTGGCGAAGCCATGCAACTCGCCGACGGGACTTAGTATTGTCGATTTGAACATAATGGAACCGATCGTTTGCTTAACGATGTTTGTAGTTGATCGCATCACTTCACCCCTTTTTGGATTCCTAAGTTATTGTCCATAAATAATTCGCGGCGACAGCTCGATAGGGCCGCCAGTCTTCTGCAATTTTTAGCAATTCTCGCTCTAACAAGGCCACTGATCGTCCCAACAACTGACCTGCTGAACGCCGCAACCCCAAATCGCCGACAGGAAACGCATCTTGGTGCCCCATTACACGGCCAGCAATGAAATGCGCTGTCCAAGGCCCAACTCCGGGAACAGTCTCCAACATCGCAATCGTTTCTTCGAGCGACGTAACTAAGGTCAAGTCCACATCCCCGGCAACAATCGCGGCAGCGAAATTCTTGATCGTATTGGCTCGCGACTGTGGCATCCCCAAGTCGCGAATATCGGCTGTTGCAAGCGCTTTGGCGCTCGGAAAAAGGAAACGCAATGAACCCGGTAAATTCAGTGGCAACGCTTCGCCGTAACGTTCCACGAGACGCCCCGTTAATGTCGAAGCGCCACGCACACTGACTTGCTGTCCGATAATGATGCGCACGGAGGTTTCGAAACGATCCCACGTGCCAGGTGATCGCAGGCCAGCTTGCTCGCGAACCAACCGGCCGATAATCGGATCGCGTCGGAGTTTTTTGATCGCGATTTCAGGGCGTAGATAAAGTCCAAATAATGAACGCACGCGGTCGACTTGTTCAACGATCGAACCAAATGTAGCAAGATGCATCGTGACGTCTAAGTGATTTTCCCCGGAGACATCGCAAACCTCGACAACGCCCGGATGGCCACAGGTATTCATCGTTCGCAGATATTTTCCGTCGACAACCTCTTCGACACCTGGAATTGCACGCGGCCGCAAAAACTCAATTAAGGAACTGGAATCGCTCGGTCCGTCGTACGGGATTCGTAATCGCAATCCTCCATCTAGTGGGTCAAGAGTATTCTTTTCCGAGCGTTTCGCGCGTAGTTGCGAAGGACTGAAGCCAAACAACTCGCGAACAACGCGATTCATTTGGCGCAGACTTGAGAAACCGGCACTAAACGCAATTTGGGTGATCGTCAAATGCGAATCGTCTAGAAGCCGCCTTGCTAAATGAGCTCGCTGAGCGCGGGCAACAAAATCAGGCGTTGCACCGATGTGCTTTTCGAATAAGCGGACAAGATGGCGAGTGCTGTAGCCGATTCGCTGCGCCAGTTGATCAGTAGTCGAATGATCCAAGAATCCCTCCGCGATCAAGCGAACGGCTTGGGCAATTTCATCGGCTGGTTGCTGCAATCCAAAATCCGGTAGGCGATCGGGTCGGCAGAGCAGGCAAGGCCGATAGCCTGCAACCATCGCGGCCAGGGCATTGGGCATTGGTCGAATATTCTCGGCCTTGGGTTTTGCACCACAACCGGCCCGGCAATATATTCCTGTTGTCACGACACCATTGATTTTCATTCCTTTATCTTAAGGATTGGAACGAATCAAAGCTGGCCATATTTGGACATGGACAATTTTTTGCCATGCGCCGATCTAGCGGCAAAAACGGGCTATGCTGCCCGGCGATAACGAGTTGCGGCGTTTTCTTGCTTCAAACGCAAGTCCTTGATTATCAATTGGTTGCGTAGTAACTGGGTTTGTGCGCGTCGGTCGAGAATTCGCTCTGCGCTTCGACCAAAGGACTTTTGCCAAGCATGACTGAATCGCCAAGTTTGGCCAGTAATCGCAGCGAGAATATCCTGTGGGATTCCGGAGGACGTTGTTTTGAAGAATGAAGCATGCCGCGTTTTCGCGCGAACGGCAGAGCGACCATGCGGTTGATTTTCGAGATGGATCGCAACTTCATCGGCTTGGAGAATCCAATCCGTCGTTACAACTTCAAAACCAAGCTCTCGTAGCCCCAAGCCTATGTCGCCATCCAGATAGCAGTCGTCGAAATTCGAATCCAGTTGCGGCAACCATCCGAGCGCATCATTACGATAAACTGCTGCATACGATGAAGGGCCAATCGTAGAACCAGCGCGTTTTCCAGTGACAAGATGCCTTGTTCCAGCAGTATCGATTTGTATGCCAAACAATTGCGATTTCGAAAACTGAATCGTGGGGCAAATGGACGCGACGCGCGGATTCTGCATCGCATCGAGAACATTGTCTTCCCAACTTTCATCTAAAGAAATGCCCGGACGAAACAAACAGACAAATTGACCTGCAGCACTTGCCAAAGCTGCATTCCAAAAATCGATTAATCGTGCAGATGGGCATGGCAAAAAATCGACATCGCCTCGTAAATCGTATGGGTCGGCATAGCTTCCATTATGCGGAACAATGATTTGAGAATTCGCTGGACGGTAACGCAATACCGACGCGAGGGTATCCTCAAAATGAGGAATCGCACCCAAAAGGGGAACCACGATAGACAATTGGCTCATAGGAAGCCCCAGGTCCGTTGGGGACTCAGCGATAGGCGGCGGAAATGAACTTTATTACGCTCGATTGAGAGCGGACCGTATTAACCGGCATTCCATTAATTCGGAATTCCTTCGAAGGGAATGAACCTAAAGTTTCCCACTTTACAAACTCCTGCTAGCACTATTGCAGATGGTCGTCTTCCGTTCAAAAGACTTTTTTGATTTTTCGTAGGTAGTCAACCACTTCGTTTGCCAATTCGTCAATAGATTTGCTTCCGCCTGCGAGGTGGAGTTCCGGATGGTTTGGGCTCTCGTAGGGATCGCTGATTCCGGTGAAGTTCTTGATTTCCCCGGCGCGGGCTTTTTTGTAAAGTCCCTTAGGATCGCGTGTCTCGCAAATCTCGATCGGTGTATCGACAAAGACCTCGACGAAGTCTTCGACTCCTCCCCGCTCAACAACCAATTGGCGGGCTAGGTCTCGATCTCGGCGGAAGGGACTGACAAATGCCGTCAATGTCACAAGCCCCGCGGCCACAAACAACTCTGCAACACAAGCGATGCGGCGAATGTTCTCTTCACGATCAATCGACGAAAACGTCAGTCCGAAGCGCTCGGCGAATTCTGTTGAATGTCGCTGCGCAAGAATTTGTGGGGTGGCGTTCAGTCCATGTCGAACGTTGTCGCCATCCAACACAAAACTTGGCGTCCCCAAGTTGGCTAACAACTCATCGACGCGATTGGCGACCGTACTTTTGCCGCTGCCGCTCAAACCCGTGAACCACACAACGCAGCCCCGCGCTCGCTCGACCGAAGCCGAATGCCACTTAACGATCGTAGGTGAATCACTTTCCGACATCTTTGTTCGATTCCTTATTGAATTCCAGCAAATTGACACACGTTGGCTTCAATTACCTTTTGGGGGCAACTCCACACCAAGAAGAACAAGGCCTCACGGCACCAACGAGCGACAGGATGGTCGGCAACATAACCAGCCCCTTTAGCCGCCGCGAGAGCAACGTGGCTGCAATTTAGAGCCAAAGCGTTCGCGTCACGCCTTAGCGATTCGCCGTCAAATAAATTCGTGGTATAGCATGGTTCTAAACCACCCGCCAACTCCATAACTTGTCCATGTAGCGACTGCCATTGCGAATTGAGGCTTTCAAATCCGCGGGAGATATCCGGTCGATTCGTCGATTGTTGCTCGATAAATTCCAGCATGGCCGCTGCCAAGCCCAAAGCCAGGGCCGATGTTTGGAGACCGCCCGTTCGGCCCCCAACTCCATTACTTATCACGTTTATTGCCGGTCCGACGAGCAGCCAGTCGTTTGGAATCGTCACGTTGTCAAATCTAACAGCTCCCGTGTGACTGCCGGTAAGCGCCAATAGCTGTTGTACGGGCTGAACCAGAACACCTGGCATATCGCCTTTGCAAGCCGCCAACAGTTGCCTACCATCATCAAGCGTCGCTCCGACCACCAACCAATCCGCATGAATGCCGCCAGTGACCCAGGGCGAGTAGCCAGTCAAAATAAACCCTTCGGGCGATTCTACCGCCTGCAACGCTGGTTTTTGGTGGTGTTGGCGGCTCGTTGTTAATTGGCTGATGCCAACAGTCGAAAACAACTCGCCACTTGCCAGCGCCGGCAGTAACTTTTGTTTTAGCAATACGTTTTCTGAGTTTTCGATCCTAACTACAGCGGCTGTTCGTTGGGTCAAGACAAAAGCGGTTGTCAAACAGCCCTTCGCCAACTCAATGTAGGCTGCAATTTGTTGGGCGTTCGACCAAGCAAATCCACCGTATTCCTTGCTGACAAACCATCGAAAGACGCCGTTTCCCCTACAGATTTCCAACTGAGCAAGGGGCCATTGGTCCGCTAGACTTGCTGCAGATTCGGACAGAGCACGACTTAACCTTCGAATTTGATCGCTATCAAAACATTCAATATGGGGCATGGGACCCTAAATAAAAACTCTTTTTCGAAAAACAAAAAACCATCATAGTCAATTTCGAGTCTCAGCCGCAGCCTAATGTCGATTTGTTAGCTCGAGCCAAGCCGACAAAAATGGCGAGACTACTGGCGAATGCAAGTCAATTCACTTGGCATCTCGAATGCCATTAAACCTTCGGCGGCACAAGCCACTTTTGTGTTTGGTTGGTAAATCTCTTGTTTTGATCTGAAAACGGGATTTTCGATTGAACGAAAAACAGCTATCGTTATGTTCGGGTGGCATACTGCTTTCGGGCCGATTTGCGACTACTGATAGCGTTTCCGATGCATGGCTTTCGAAGAATGGAATGATTGTAATGAACAAGGCGGAGTTGCTTTCTCAGACAAAGGGTGTCGTGACAAACCACGATAAATTGACCGTAGAGAACCTTCACGAAAAATGCATGGCCATCGCCAGTAATCTTTGGTGGTCATGGAATCCCGAAGTTCAACAATTATTCCGTGACTTGGATCCTGTTCGATTTCGACAGTTGGACCACAATCCTGTCGCGCTGTTGGGAGAGTTCACACCGGAACGACTTTTTGAACGCGTTAATGAAGTGGTCTTATTGAGTCGCATCAATCAGGCCTATCGTCGCCTCAAGGAATACATGACCGACCGTCAGACTTGGGCATCGACCCACGCGGGTGTTCTCGGCGCAAAACCAGTCGCTTATTTTTCTGCTGAGTTTGGTATCCACGAATCGTTGCCGATTTACTCCGGGGGTTTGGGGGTTCTTTCGGGTGATCATATTAAGAGTGCCAGCTCGTTGGGGATTCCCTTGGTCGCGATTGGTTTGTTTTATGCACAAGGTTATTTCCGACAACAGCTGAACGACGCGGGATACCAAGAAGAAAAATACGTCGACACCCAAGTCGAAAACCTCCCCATCAAACCCGCTCTTTGTCCCGATGGAAATCCGATCACGATCACGCTTGAGACCCGCACCGGAAACCTGCTTGTGAAGGTATGGAAGATGCAAGTCGGTCGCGTGCGATTGTTCTTGCTGGATTCGAATGTTGAAGGCAATCGACCGGAAGATCGAAATCTCACCAGCCGACTGTATGGCGGTGATGAGCGAACTCGCATTCGACAAGAGTTGATTTTGGGTGTTGGTGGCGTTAAGGCTTTGAAGGCCCTGGGCATCCAACCGGGAGTTTATCACTTGAACGAAGGCCATAGTGCATTTGGTCCGCTTGAAGTGATTCGTCAGTACATGGAAACAGACGGGCTTGCATTCGATGATGCCTTGCGGGAGGTTGCCATGCGCAGCGTCTTCACGACGCACACACCTGTCCCCGCCGGCCACGATCGTTTTACTCCAGAGTTAATTGAAGAACACTTAGGCCCGCTACGCGAAAAGCTGGGATTATCCTACGAACAATTCATGAGCCTCGGACGGGTCGACCCGGAGAGTACGACCGAAACTTTCTGCATGACGGTAATCGGGCTTAAGTTGTCTCGAACCGCGAATGCAGTGAGCCAGTTGCATGGCCACGTTTCGCGACGCATGTGGGCACACCTCTGGCCTTGGCGTGCAGAGAGTGAAATTCCAATTGGCCACATTACCAATGGAGTGCACTCTCAAAGCTGGTTAGCAGAGCAAATGAGAACGTTGTATGACCGAGTGCTTGTACATGGTTGGATGGACCGTGTCGGTGAACCAGAGTCTTGGAAAGGTATCTACAACGTTGATCTGGGCGAGCTTTGGGAAACACACAACACACTGAAGACGATCATGTTTTCGTTCATCCGTCGCAGGTTCACGGCTCAATGCCGGCGCCGCAACGAAAGCGAAGCAGCTATCGAACAAGCCAGAAATATCTTGGACCCCTCCATTCTGACAATTGGCTTCGCAAGGCGATTTGCAACTTATAAACGGGCGAACTTGATCTTCTCAGATTTGGAACGCATTTCGAAAATCTTGAACGACCCGAACCGCCCCATCCAAATTGTTTTCGCTGGCAAGGCCCATCCGAAAGACGAGGGTGGGAAGTCCTTCATTCAAAAAATTGCGCAATTGCGTGACGACCCTCGTTTCGCGAATCGTGTGGTCTTCATCGAAGACTACGACGTCAATGTCTGTCGGCACTTGGTACAAGGCGTCGACGTGTGGCTGAACAATCCACGTCTGCCATTGGAAGCCTCCGGTACGAGTGGTCAAAAAGTGGTACTCAACGGCGGCCTCAATCTATCCATTCTTGACGGCTGGTGGGCTGAAGCGTACGACGGTCACAACGGCTTCGCAATTGGTGGCGGGACAAGTCACGTGTCCGACGAAATCACTGACAACCGAGACGTGTTGTCACTCTACCAAGTACTAGAAAACGACGTGGCACCGATTTTCTACAATCGCGATGTCGATGGCTTACCTCGTGAATGGATCAAACGAATGATCAATTCCATTGGCACATTGGCGTGGCGATTCAGCAGTGACCGCATGGTCATGGACTATGGTCGCTATTGTTACGTTCCAGCCGCTGGCGGTTTGAGTAGTCAGATGGGACCGCATTAGGAGTTGATTGGTAATTCCTTGAATGACTCTTTTGATTTGTTTGGATGAGCGATGACCGATTCAAACTCGCTGAAACTGGGAGAGCTAGAGGTTGTTTTTGACGGCGAAAAGTTGGCGATTTTTCGCAATGACCCAAACCAGTCTATCGCGGAATTGCAACGCGCAGAAATATTGGCGCTCTTTGACTACATCTCGCGGTATACACATTCCGATTTGAATCGGCGAAGTTTCTTTCGCGTACCCGTTATCGAATACGAGCAACTGACTGTCCGATTGGCAATCAATTTGAAACTGCTGGAGGGGCACGCAATTGACTTGAGTCTAAACGGAATCATGATTCAACTTGAGGACCATGTGGACGTTCCCATCGACACGCCGGTTTTATTGCAACTGGCAATGGGGCAAAAGCAGGTAAAAATCGAAGCGATCTTGCGAAGACAAAAAGGAAACGAATTGAGCTTTCAGTTTGCCCCTTCTACTATTTCTGCAAAGGGCGAACCACCCGAAATCGTTTTACAAATGTTTAATGAACTGCAACGCGTATGGCTTTCCAGCCGTTTCCGCTCCCGCCCGCTTTGATGCTGTTTCCTCAATAAGCCGAAGGCCGTTGGTTTCAAAAAGCTATTGAAGTCGTCCCTTGGGATTTTGGCAGTGGCCTTTTTCATAGACTCGCAAGGATAAGTTCGCTCGAACTCTCGAAATTACCGAACAGTCTTTATCAACCTTCGCCCAGTCAATGAAGTACGATGTGGCTGCCAGAGATTTTTTATTCGCCTAGCGATGACAATATTACCCAACAAGGCACCCAGAATCATTGCCGCCAATACGATAGGCCAATGTCGTACCTAATGTCAATCTTGATCAAGGCATTGATCCAAAGTGGTTAGGTATTGTTGCGGCAGTTCGCCGGAATCTGCCAACAATGTTTAGCATTTTGACCAAGTGACCTGGAACACCTTCGTTCGTCCTTGCGGGAATCGGCGGTACTACTTGATTACGATAATGACTCGCTTTGAGAATCCATTGTTCACGCTACATAGGGGTTGTCGTGATTCATCATTTTTTTCAGTACTGTTGTGGATTCCTCAAACCCACCACCCTCAATAAAAATACCGCGAGTCGGAATGGCCGGCTCGCGGTATTTTAGGTTTTGATTGAAGTTGGATTGATTCTTACAGCTCCAATTTTCCGTCTATTTTCCGCCTTCGTTTTCGTCGGAATCTTGCGATTCTTCCTCGGGTTTAGTCCAAGTGTTATTGCGTCGATTTCCATCAGGCAGAATTCGTTCGCTATCAATCACTACTTTTGCGACCGACTTGCCATCCAGCGGAATATCCGTAGTCCACAGATTGGTGTAATACCAAACTTGAACAGGCAGGTTATGTTCCAAAGTCGAACCGTCTGAGAATTCAATGGTCAAAAATACCGGCATCACCATTTCGTCTCGGTTTGCAATTTGAATTTGAGCTCGCCCCAATCGTGAAATTTCTTTCACCGAAACGATTGCTTGGTCGAGACCCAAACTTTCAAGAAACCAACCTCGCCAAAACCAAGCAAGCTCGACACCCGCAGCGTTCTCCATGCAACGAAAGAAATCCGAAGGCTGAGGCGATTTGAAGGACCACGCAGAAATGTACTGCCGAAACGCTGTGTCAAAACGCTCTGGGCCAAGAATCACTTCTCGCAACAATCGCATACCAATTCCAGGTTTGGCATAAGCTAAGACACCGAGTAATTCTGGACGAATTTGGTCAGCAGGCAATTCAATCGGCTGCATGCCTGGACGAGACAGCATTCGACCAAACGAACTTGCCGAAACGCGCCGTGGTTCACTGACTTCACCATCTCCGTTCACAATCGCGTTGTAATCCTCGAATCGATCATAGCTGTTGATAAACGTATTAAAGCCTTCGTCCATCCAAGCGTGACGACGTTCATCGCTATTTACAACCATTGGGAACCAATTATGTCCAATCTCGTGCGAGGTAACACTATGCAAGCCTTGTTTGTTCGAGTCTCCTCCGCAGAAAATAATCATTGGATATTCCATCCCGCCAACATTTCCGTTGACGTTGACGGCCGAAGGATAGGGGTACTGAAACCACTTCTCGCTGTAATGCAGAATTGACTGACGTAGCATTTGTGTGCTTTCGGTCCAAGCCGCCCTGGCCTCGCTAGGGTAGACCGATTGAACCAAGGTTGTCTTGCCGTCCTCCCAATTGATTGCCGCAGCATCCCAAATCGTCGCTGCCGAACTGGTCCAAGCAAACGAGCGTACATCATTGGCATGGTATCGCCATGTCAAAGGGCCTTCGCCGGCAAGTCCAGCTTCAGCGGTGCCAATTTCATCACTGCCACGAATCACGATCGTATGCCGACTTGATTTCGCAAACGTAAATTGAGTCAATTGCTTTTCACTCAAAACATCTTTGGCGTTGGTCAATTCGCCAGTGGCACACACGACGTGACCACGTGGCGCGGTAATATTCACGTCGTAGGTTCCGAATTCCGTATAAAATTCGCCTTGTCCCAAATAGGGCAGGATATTCCAACCTTTGACATCATCAAATTTACAGACATTTGGAAACCATTGGGCCAGTTGATAAATCTTGCCGGCCTCAACCTTTCGGATCCCCATTCGATCAACCCCATAATCCGGGATATTGAACGACCAAGCGATTTCCAAATTGACCTTTCCGCCTTTGGCAGCGACAGGTTCTGCAAGATCAACACGTCCGAGCGTGTCATAAACTGTGAGTTTCAATTCCTTGTCGCCTTGGCGAACATAGCCCACATCGACGCCACCGATAAAACCCTCAGTGTTATTGAAGCGCGATCCTGGTGGTGTAAATCGTGCGCCTTCACTGCCCTCGCGAAACAAGTTCTGTTCCAACGAAATCCAAATGTAAGGCAACGTTTCAGGGCTGTTGTTTGTGTATGTGATTTTCGCGACGGCTTTGATCGCGTCGTTTTCTGTGTCCAAAGTCACATCGATTTGGTAGTCTGCTCGTTGCTGCCAATACTCTTCGCCGGGCAAGCCAGTCGCGGTGCGAATTTTGTTTGGCTCTGGAAGTTCGAGTGCTGAAAAAATCGTCTTTCCCGCACGGGAGGAATAATCACGATTCCGTAAGGCACTTACGTCCACGACTTCCGATTGCCCCTCATCGTCCTGAAGGACCACCGCAAAAATTTGTGGTGGCATTACAAGCGTCAAGCACCCGAACAGTGCTAAGCATACTAGTGAGATTCGAAACGGTCTTCTTTTGGTCCAATTAAGGTTCACAGTCAATTCTCTCCACGATTTGTTGAATCTAGTTTCGTCAGGGATCGATTATCGCTAAACATTGTTTCAATTGCTAGTTAATGGACATTTTTCTGGACCGAAAAAGCTAAAATCTGGCAATCAAAATCAAATCTGCTGGCGTCAAGTTGCGTGCCGTTTGACTGCGTCAATTTTGTGGCCACCGAGCCAAATATTTTTAGTCACAATGTGTGTAGTCACACCGGTTTACCTTGCATTCATCCGTTCGGTTTTTGAAAAACCTAAGAACTTAAATGTATATTGTTGAACTTACTGTTGCAGTATTGGCAGCTTGACCAAAAAGCACCTACGGTTCATGCTCAACTAACCACTTCGGTTATCGAAGCGTGGCATCCCAACAAAAATCCGAGCAAAACATGCGTAGAACGTTGATCACAGTATTTATTTTTTGTTGCTTTCTTTCTGGCAATTTAATAGCGCAGAATCCGGAACAAATGTTGTCACAAACTCAACAAGCGAATTCCAATGACTGGAGGGAATTTCGTGGAGAACATGGCAATGGCAGCTCGAACAGCTTGACAATTCCGCTGAAATGGACGGCAGACACACTGAAATGGAAGACGGACCTACCAGGTCGCGGCTGGTCATCTCCCGTCGTCACTGGTGAACAAATCTGGTTAACGACCGCGATCGAAGAAATGGGGTCGGCGTCTCCAGAACAAGATGGCCGGCAGCGCTACGAACGCGTGAACTTGCGAGCCATCTGCATCAATCGCGACAACGGGCGCATCATCCACGACATCGAGTTGTTCCAAAAGGAATCGCCGCCAGCGCTACACGCTCGCAATAGTTTTGCTTCGCCGACACCTGTAATAGAAAACGACACTGTGATCTGCAGTTTCGGAACAATGGGAACAGCAGCAATCAATCGATTGACGGGTTCTGTTATTTGGCGTAACGAATCCTTGGTGTTCGATCATGAAACAGGCCCCGGTTCGTCGCCGACCGTTTCTGGGAAGTATGTCATTTTGAATTGCGACGGAACCGACCGGCAGTTTATTGTTGCGCTCGATATCGCAACTGGCGAAATTTTATGGAAAACGGATCGGAGCGGAGAGTTGCATGAAAACGGAATGATGAAGAAAGCGTTCAGCACGCCAAGTGTCGTTGAGGACGGGCAAGAATCGAAAATCGTGATCAGCGCCGGTGCAAATTGGGTGTACGGTTACGATCTTTCAAATGGTAATGAACTTTGGAAGGTAGCCTACGGTCAGCTCGGTTTTTCTAATGTACCGCGCCCCCTCATTGATGGTCAGCGAATGTACGTTTGCTCAGGGTT
>JAHEAM010000329.1 GCA_024642765.1 Planctomycetaceae bacterium | reverse complement strand
TTGCCGGAACACGGCCTTCAACCCTTGATTATTCAATGAATTGCCCGAAAGAGCAAATCGTATTTCGCACAAACACTAATAAATCAAGGATACTTGGAGGAAATCGACTATCCAAGTAAATTTTCGTCGATTTAACCGCAAAAAAGGAATCAAAAAGTCAAAATGCGTTGTTCGATCGGGAATCGCCCCTAAGTCTTTGCTGTTCGCTTTTCTAAGACGTATCGGTGCGACCGCCCTATCCCCAACTCGATTCATAGCGAATTTAGGCATTCTTTCGTGAGAATGAGTCGGCCAAAACCGGCCAAATGCCTCACCTGAAGCCTAAAAACATGTTTTAATTTTGCAAATCGATCGTCATCCGGTTAATTCGAATTTGCCAGTTATTTTGTAATTTCATAGAATGCTCGGACACGTAGATCCAAACAGAAGGCCTGTTCCGTTCAAGCCAACAGGTTTAAATTGTGGGTGTGGGTCTAGAACTTCGTTCAGGGCTTGCGAAGCCAACGGCAATGATTGCTAGGATTTTAACCTCTTGCAAGTGTTTGTGCTGCGATGACACCCATTTTCAATGCCCCTTTTAGGCACTGGCTTTAGTAAATCGCACCACGCTGCGAAGGACTCAAGGTGTCCTTGGGCTTTATTTGTTGCAGCAAAAGATATTTAATTAATTTGGAGAATGTCGAAATGTACGGTATCTTGGCCAGGTCGATTTTTTACGCCCTATTTGCTGTGTCTGCCACAGTAACAACGGCAACTTCAACTGTTTTTATAGCCCAAGACGAGAAGGCTCCAGTTGAAACTCCGAAAAACGAAAAAGACCAAGATAAAAAGGCTGATTCCCAGGATGGCCAAGTAGACCTGGACGCGGCCTTCGACCTGAAAATAAATGCTGTCGATCCACGTGACCTCGATAAAATTGTCGAACTTTGCGAATCGGCAATTAAAAAGGGCTTGTCCGAGGAGAACAAAAAGCAAGCCGATGAGTTGATGGCTGCGACGCTGATTCAGCACGCCCAAATTTTGGAAAAACTCATTTTCGCGCCTCAACCTGATCGTCGCTGGCGTGTGTTTCGCCGCGATGCGTTAGAGAGATTAGAAAAAGTGGTGAAGCTCAAGCCAGAAAATGGCGAAGCCTATCTACTTATGGCTCGACTCAATGCACTTGAAGGTGGCGACCGCGAAGCGGCGTTATTGTCGGTCGAAAAAGCCATCAAGCTTGCAGGCGATAATCAACAGCAATTAGCACAAGCACTTGTAATTCGCGGCGCATTGGCTAGCGACGGCGATGCGAGAATGGCAGATCTAAATCAGGCTGTGAAGATCGATCCCGCGAATTTAGACGCTGTTCGAGGCCGAGCAATGCTGCGGCTGCAAGCCGGAGACTTGGACGGAGCAGTCGATGACCTAAAAAGTTGGATGGAACTAGAACCTGAAAATTCCTTTCCAACACTGATGGCTGTCCAAGCTCTCACTGATTCGAATCGTAACGATGAAGCGTTGGTGATCTTGAATACTGCCGTCGAAAAATCGCCTGAATCGTCTCGATTGTTGGCGACGCGAGCCAACCTGAATATGACCAACGAAAAATTAGATGATGCACTAGCTGACGCTGAAAAGGCCCTCGCCATCAATAAGGATGAAATCGACGCTCTATTCGTACGTGGAATTGTATTCGCCGACAAAAAACGTTTTGAAGACGCAATGGCAGATATTAATCGGATCTTAAAAATTGATCCTGAAAATCCCCGTGCCGTCTGGATCCGCAGTTCGATTTTTGCTTCGCAAAAAGACTATGCCTCTTCGATCAAAGATGTTAACCAACTAGCTCGTCAGAATCCTCAAGTGCCAGGTTATAAGATGCAACTTGCCGCATTGTATAACGCGAACGGCGAACCAGATCAAGCAATGAAGATTTACGACGAGATGCTCGCCAGCGCTCCAGATAATTGGGAAGTATTGCGGGGGCGTGGCGACGTTTATCTTTCAATGGGAAAACACAAAGAGGCAATTGACGACTTCAATCATGCCCTCGACTTTATGCCAGAAGCCGAACAAGACGATGGCGTATTCAATAATCTTGCTTGGGTGCTGTCTACTTCACCGACAGACGAGTTGCGAGATGGCAAACGCGCTGTGGAACTTGCGATCAAGGCAGCTGAGTTGACAAAGTACGAAGCCCCGCACATTCTCAGTACGCTCGCCAGCAGTTATGCAGAAGCCAATGACTTCGAAAATGCAATAAAATGGGGCGCAAAAGCAGTCGAATTGGGAGAGCAACAAAAGTCTGACGAAGAGCTTCTCGATAACCTTCGCCGCGAACAAAAGGCATACGAAGAAAACCGTGGGTGGCGTGAATTGCAAGAACCTGGCAAAAAGGACGCCGGATACCCAGCTCCCTTGCCGTCCGACAATAAAGATGCAAAAGCGGATTCCGAGTCGAAAGAAGCAACTCCGAAAAACGACGACAAGAAACCAGTCGACGAAAACGACGGAAATTTAGATAACAACTGACCAATAGTGGATCGCTCTTAGCACTGACCGATTCACGAATAGCACTGACCGATTCACCTTGGTGAATTCGAATCGACAGTTTTCGTAAAACTGTGTTTTTTGCAAACCATTTCGTTGCATTGCAAGTAGAAATACAGAAGCTTTCCGCCCATTATCAGGCGGAGATTTTTACTTTTTTAAGTCAAACCAACGGAGTTTGACAATCGTGACTAACCAAAGAAGAGGAACAATCTGTGAATCGTTTATTGAGTTGGAAATTTCTTTTTGCCTGCTTGGCTTTTACCTTTTTGAATAATGCTCAATTAGCGAACGCCCAAGACTTGACGATTGGATCGAAAGCTCCCAATTTAGATGTTGAATTCTGGGTGCAAAATGGCGGCGGAAAATTTGACAAAGTCACAAAGTTTTCCGAAGGCCATGTTTATGTGGTCGAATTCTGGGCAACCTGGTGTGGACCATGCGTTATGAGTATGCCACATCTCGCTGAAACACAAAAAAAATATGCGGACAAAAATGTCCAAATCGTTAGCGTCAGCGATGAGGACCTTGAAACCGTAGAGGATTTCTTGAAGAAAGACGTTCGCGGTCGTGATGAAGACGACAATGACGCCCCAAAAACCTACGGCGAACTCACATCCGCTTACTGTCTGACGACAGACCCTGATGGTTCCACATCGAAAGAATACATGGAGGCCGCCGGCCAAAATGGAATTCCAACATGTTTTATTGTCGGCAAAGAAGGATTGATTGAGTGGATCGGTCATCCAATGGAAATGGAGAAACCGCTTTCCGAAGTCGTCGATGGAACCTGGGATCGCGAAAAAGCCAAGGCTGCCATTGTTGCTGAACAGAAATTGCAGAAGGCAATGAGCAAAGTAATGCGATTGGTTCAAAGTGAAGAATATGACGACGCTCTCGCACAAATCGACGGGGTGATTAGCGACACCGAAGACGAAGAGATGAAAGGCAATTTGAAAGGATTCCGTTTTCAAATATTAATGCAAGCTGAAAAGTTTGATGAAGCAAGCAAGGGTCTTGTTGAGTTGACCAATTCGTCAATCGCAAACTCAAACATGCTGAATTCTTTGGCTTGGGGAATCTACGAAATAGGAGCCGAAGACGCCGATTTTTCGAAACCACTTTTAGCAGCAGCTCTCAAAGCGGCTGAGAAGGCAGTTGAACTGTCACCCGAGGATGGAATGGTATTGGATACGCTTGCGCACCTCCAATATCACCACGGCGACCTTGACGCTGCGATCAAAACGCAAGAAAAGGCTGTTTTGAATCCTGGCGACGCGGGTGACGACATCAAGGATTTCTTGGACAAACTGAAGAAAGAAAAAGCTGGCGGAAAATAGTATTCGGTCCTGAAAAACGGGAATCAGACTGTTTCCCATTATCCAAACAGGCACTCCGTTCAAAACGAAGTGCCTGTTTTTTTGCCTTCGCGTGGCACAAACCTTTTGCAATTTTTTTTGAGCGATTTATAATAACTGCTGGCTTGACGCAACACAAAAAAAGCGGACTTCGGTCAAGTATTCACACGACTTATATTAGTTAGCTTTCAACACAATTAATACAAGCAATGTTTATCCATGGAACTATAGATTCTAATTTTGAATTGAGTTTGGTAGCCTTGTTTCTCCCCCCGCCTACTACTTCCGTCAAAATCTTTAGAGCTTTGTTTAGCAGCCAGCGGTTGGCCTACGCGTTTTGCGACGAGCACTTACCTTGATTACAAATACAATGAGCGACGACTCCGACTCAAATAGCATGGCTACTCGTTCACCGACAAGTGACAATCCCCAGCCCAGCGGATTCCCACGTGCCCGACCGTCTAATGAACGGTTTTCAGAGCACGTCTACCGCTGCGCCGAGGACCATTGGCTTTATTGTTTCTTTTGCAACCGGTATGAAAACCATGCTAAGAGAATCAAGGACCGGTCCCTGAGGAATGTCATCAATGTAATGTCTTTGGGGATACTTTATTTCCTAGGTCCCTATGATTGCCGCTGCTGCGGCACTCGTCGCTGGTTCCTTACCAACAAATTCCACCCCAAATATATGTATCGGTCCTGCAAAGACTTCTTAAGAAATGAAATCGATCGTTTGCGACGCAGAAGAAGGCGGAAGAAATAGCTAATTAGGTCGCGGCGAAAATCATTCGCTGTGCCTCTAATCGCGTTGTGAAAAGATTTCTTCGATGGATTCGCCAGGTGCTGCCCTCTCATTACCCTCAGACTGCCTTGCTAGAATTTCGTCGACTACGCGTTTGGGGACGGCCGTTTT
>JAHEAM010000328.1 GCA_024642765.1 Planctomycetaceae bacterium | reverse complement strand
TTCGAAGCCATGTGAGATTTCAAATTTTGAAGCCGGACAGAATCCAAAGCGTTTGTAAAAATGTGGATGTCCAAGCACAGCTACAAATAGGCATCCATTTTCAAAGAGTCTGTTTAATCCAGCCGAAACCAGCATCGTGCCAATCCCTTGATTTTGGTGCCGGGGACGAACCGACATCGGAGCTAATCCCATCCCCTCCATTTCGACAGATGGCGTTCGAATAACGACAGGCGTAAACAGAACGTGACCGATAAGTTCGTTTCCAATACTGCCGACAAGCGAGAGGTAGTTTGCGCAACTAGTTCTCAAACTGTCAATTAATTCAGATTCACCGTTGTGTCCAAATTCAGAACAAGCAAAGGCTTCGACCGTAACATTTCTAACTTGTTCGAAGTCGCTCGGTTTTTCATCGCGAATTGAGATCATTGGACTCGTCTCCTCACACATAAAATTTTGCGAACTTTGGCTCGCAACGCAACTCAGGCTAACCGTGCCATTCGTATGCGATATTCCTCATCAGCATTGCACAATCAAACTCAACTGATCCACCGGGGAAGCAAGCAGTGTCCTCAAATCAACTCGACTTATGTGAATATTGAATCGATAGGGTCTGCTTCCGAGTTCTTTGCAGGAGATCGCTAGGGTATCCCGATACAAACACTGTTGGCAAATACGATCGTTTTCAATTGAAGTGCCGTACATAATGTGTCGAAAAATGCCGATCGATGCTTCCTCGAATGGTTGGTATTCTGAACACTACTTCGCGGCCGCGCTATGTTTAGCTTTCAATTGAATTGTATATCGAATTTGCACTCGAACATCCCGCAAAAAGTCCGCCACACTATTAGTGAACCAACATTCAACTAATGACCACGAAAAATAAAGGCGACAACGATCGCCGTCAGTTGCTACTTGGATTTGCCTGTAACAACTACGTTCTTGGCAAGGGTTTTGAAACGCACGCCGTTAGCCTGAACGACCGTAATCGAAACATGGCCCGTTTTGCTAGTTTTGATATCTCGCACAACACCAGACTTACCCACATGTGTACCGCCAACGACGTTGCAGTGCGCACCGTCTGTTAATTTCATTGACTGTTCAGGTTTCATTGAACTCCTTTACTTTGTTGAATGATCAAGACAGTACGAATGCTAAAAATAATACGCGAAACGAATGGAACAGTAGCTTGTAATGGTAGGACTGAAGTGAGGCGACGGTGCATATGTCTAGTTTCGCATGCGCGCCTGGCTTGGTCAATAATGCGAGTAGTTTTTACCGGTGACGGTTGTTGTAAAGTTCCACTCTGACAAATTAAAGGGGACGGGGCCCTCTTTTCTTTGCCCACAGCGGATCCATCTGGAGCACCTCCTTTGAAATCTGATCGTGCCGATTCTCGTAATCCGTCCTTTTAAGCACTTAGCCGGTACAATCGCTTTCGGCCTCAACCAACACTTGGGTATAACCCGTCGGGTTCTGGTCGTCGGTTTGGCATTCCGTGGTGAGCTATTTTCATTCGACTACCAAGAAGAGCAGGGAGGAATCGATGCACAAAACGCTCGAAGTTTTATGAAGCAAAGTCATGTTGAAGTTTAACAGCAGATTGATTTCAGGGCAGCGAAATTAGTGCTGGACAAAACTTCGACCATTCCATTGGACTGGTTGACCTTAAGTTGCAATTCGTAGCAAATTACTCCATTCAAAAATTCTTCGAATTCCATCTTCGTGTTCATCGTGGTGAAGGTTTCGGGTACTCATAGCACCAGGTGGCGAACGAATTGGAAACAAAAATGGGACGGCGGTCTTTCTTAATGAAAACGAAACGGGAAAGTTGTGAATTTCCAGTGCAGCATCAACGGTCGATGCACCTATCGCATTCGTTCGCCAAGACCGCGAATTCTTGAAACACCTGGCCTCGTAAATTTCATTTCAAGCGATACGGCACCCTACCCACCGAACTGCTTTGGTTCAAACAATTGAACGTCAATGAGAACTTAATGCTAATACTTGAGCAAGCTGAAAACTGGATGCGGTTCGAGGCGTTTTGCGCCTCCGAGGAATCCGAGTTCAATCAAGAACGCGCAGCTTACGATTTGGGCCTCGCAATCTTCGATCATTTTGCAACATGCCTCAACCGTTCCGCCGGTTGCCAACAAGTCGTCGACGACCAATACTTTTTGCCCTTTTTCAATGCCATCAATGTGCATTTCGAGAGTGTCAGTTCCATACTCCAATTCGTAGCTGTACGAACGTTTTTGATACGGCAGCTTTCCGGGCTTACGAATTGGCACAAATCCGACCTTTAATTCAAGTGCCAACGGAGCTGCGAATAGGAAGCCTCGCGCCTCAGCTGCGGTAACGACATCGATCTCGACTCCGCGGAACTGCTCAGCCATTTGCGAAATCGCCGAAAAGTATGCTTCGTAGTTCGAAAGCAATGGCGTGATATCCTTGAACATAATTCCCGGTTTCGGAAAATCGGGAATGTCGCGGACGAATTGATTTAGATCGATGGCTGCGGATTCCGCCATGCTGGTGACTCCTGTTTTCTTCGCTACACTGAAATGTACGATTAGGCGTTGGATTTTCTTTAATTAATTGGTCGATTTTTTGTTCGTTGTTGAATCGTTGCGAACTAACCGAAGTTGCGAACTAACCGAGGCCTGGCAGCCATCGGCTCACGCCTTCGACTTAAGATTTCTTATGATACCTGATTCTGAAAAGGATTGAACCAACCCAGCATGCCTAATCCTATACGAAAAATCCTGGTAACAAACGACGATGGGTGGGACGCCATTGGGATCAGGACATTGGTGGAAGTTGCAAAACAATTTGGCGAAACCTATGTGGTTGCTCCTGAGAAACCCCAATCAGGATTTAGCCATCAATTGACTCTGCATCGATCGATGGCTTTTGTGGAACGCGCTCCGAATTGGTTTTCGTTGGATGGAACACCGGCGGACTGCGTACGCATTGGATTAACTCAACTGGGTACTACATTCGACTGTGTTCTTGCTGGGGTAAACGATGGCGGAAACTTGGGCGCTGATCTTTATCTTTCCGGAACGGTCGCCGCGGCGCGCGAGGCCAATTTCTTCTCGATGCCTTCTTTAGCTATCTCCCAATACCGCAAACGTTACAATGATCCATTCGACTGGTTGCAAACAAATATCATGGCAGCCCGCGTCCTCGAAAAGTGGTTCTCAACCGACCACACTTCTGCCTACCGATTTTGTAACGTCAATTTGCCGGACACGACGCTAGGACTTGACCCTAACACCGTTTCAATTAATCATTGTTGTGTCGATCAAAATCCGTTTCCAGCAAATTATCGCAGCGAATCTAGTGGATTCGTTTACAGTGGACGATATAGCGACCGCGAGGTCACTCCTGGAGGGGATATGGATCTTTGTTTCGGTGGAGCGATCAGTTGGTCCTGGATTGTTAGAGATTTGAATGAGCGGATTCGATAACAGGTTGGCTTCTGAAATCGAGTTGTTCGGAATCGGTTCATGAATTGAATTGGCTCCGAATACCGAAGCCTGCCACCAAAACGAAAATCCCTTCCAAGTGGCCGCGTATTGCTTTGTTTGAATTTCGCGAACATTCGCTTCGATATGACATGCATCAGGTAGTTTCGCAAAGTCTAAATAGCGTTAAAATATGCGTGTCGCACCGTTTGCAATGACGCCGCTCCACGTGTAGCAATCCGAGGCGGGCGACCTTCGGCGTTTAAGTCGTTTCTCGATAACAAAAACAAGTCTGGTTTTTTTGCAATGATTGAAATCAAAGTTCCTGCGTTTGGCGAGTCGATTCAAGAGGTTCAGGTCGCAGCGTGGCTGAAGCAGGAAGGCGAATGGGTCGAAAAGGACGAGGAAATCGTCGAGCTTGAATCAGAAAAGGCCACGCAGGCCTTGCCATCACCTGAGGCTGGGATCCTCAAAAAAATCTCGGCAGCCACAGGGGCGTTTGCGAAAGTGGGCGAAGTGATTGCACATCTCGAACCTGGCACACGGCCTGCCGGTTCGGCCGAGAAAGCATCAAACAGTGATTCGCATAACGCGTCAAACGGTCCGGCCACGATCGTTATGCCGGCCGCTGAACGAATTTTGCATGAATACAATCTGAAGGCTGAAGCCGTGCCTGCCTCTGGACCCGGCGGAAGGCTTCAAAAGGAAGACGTCCAACGCTACGTGGAACAAAGGGGTTTGAAGCCAGGTGGTGGCGGAACACAGGTGGTCGTCTCTACCAAGCCGGCGTCGGCAAGTCGAGATGCAAGCGTCCAGCAATTCAATCAATCGTTGGCGGTAGTTGGCGGCACGGCCAACCGCTCCGAAGAAGTCAAGCCGATGAGCATGTTGCGACGGACAATTGCTAATCGCTTGCTTGAAGCCCAGCAGTCCGCGGCATTGCTGACGACCTTCAACGAAATTGACATGATGCCCGTCATGGACATTCGTTCGAAGTACAAAGATTCATTTGCGGAAAAACATGGTGTCAAACTCGGTTTCATGTCTTTCTTTGCGAAGGCAACAGTTGAGGCCCTCAAGCGATTCCCCGCGATCAATTCTGAAATTCGTGGCAATGATGTTGTGTATCGAAATTACTTCGACATTGGAATTGCTATTGGTGGTGGCAAGGGATTGGTTGTTCCAATTCTCCGCAACGTTGAGCGCATGAGTTTTGCAGAGGTCGAACGTACGATCGGTCACTTCGCTGGGCTTGCCAAGGACAATAAACTCAAGCCGGCGGATTTGGAAGGTGGTACGTTCACGATTAGCAATGGTGGCGTTTACGGTTCCTTGCTATCGACACCGATTGT
>JAHEAM010000327.1 GCA_024642765.1 Planctomycetaceae bacterium | reverse complement strand
CGAATTGTCCTGGCGAAGAGTGAGTACGGGGCACTCGGCAGCTCGTATGATTTGCTCGGCAACGCTTCCGCCAAACAATCGACTGAGACCTTTCTTACCATGCGTGCCCAACACAATCAGATCGACACTCGCTTTGTGTGCAACCTCGACGATTTTCTCCGCAGGCTCGCCATCGCGTAAAAGATGGTCATAATCGATAGCGGGGTCGTCCGGGATGTAATTGGCCTGCCAATGCCGTGGCGCAGATGGCGATCCGATCGCTGAACTTCCTGATGGATCAACATAGACAATGATTAGTTTTGCATCCCATCCCTTGGCGACAGCGCAGGCAATCCCAAACGCTTGTTGGCAATTGGTGGACAGATCGGTTGCAAACAAAATGCTTCGTTTCATGGTCTTGGCTTTCGCAACTTTGGTCAAGTGTACAGAAGGACATTGAATAATTTGCAATTGTCATACCAGAGGCATTTCGAACTCAAATCGAGACTTCAAGCGGTGATTTCACCAAGGAAAGTAGCTAGAACTGTTCCGAAACCGCACGGCCTGCGCGCTGCAAGGCGAATCGCGATCGGCGTATCGTGACTTGTAATTTGTATTCGGTCGAATCAAGATTGGAGGATTGGCCCAGTGACTTCCATTTCAAGCATGAATTCAGGCGAAACCCAGATGCAAACCAGTTTTTTTTCAGGTCGATTTACACAGACACTACTTGTCGGCGCTCTGCTGGTGTTTGGAGGCAAGGACGCGATATGCCAACAGGAATCCGAAGGACCTGCCACGGAAGAATCAAGATCTACTGCCAAAAAACCTTCCGAAAAGCATCAACGTCTGGCTTGGTTTGACGCCCATCAAGAAATGCTAAAGAACTCGACGCACAACGCCTTCAATTGGCAAGCGGTTGGGCCCACGCGGATGTCGGGGCGGGCCGTCGACGTGACCGCCCACCCCCATGAACCCAAGACGTTGTATCTAGCAACCGCAGCCGGCGGCGTTTGGAAATCGATTGACGACGGTATCAATTGGAATCCAATCTTCGACAGTTATGCGACTGCCTCTATCGGCGATATCGCAATCGCACCATCGGATCCAAGCATCGTTTGGGTTGGCACTGGCGAGGCAAATATTTTGCGGAGCTCAATGGCAGGAGTTGGCGTTTTCAAATCAATTGATGGCGGCGCGACGTTTGAACACATGGGTTTGACCGACACTCAACACATTAGCCGAATTGTGATTCATCCGAAAAATCCAAACATTCTCTACGTTGCAGCCTCCGGAAACGAATACACTCATAGCCCAGATCGAGGCGTCTATAAATCGGTTGACGGCGGCAAGAATTGGACGCAAGTCTTCTTCAAGAGTAATTCAACGTCGGTAACCGATCTCGTCATCGACCCGCTGCATCCCGACACGCTTTATGTCGGCACCGCGCCGCGATTGCGCTATCGATGGAACGATCCGAAAGGCGGGCCAGAAACAGGAGTTTACAAAACGATCGATGGTGGACGAAATTGGAAATCGCTTGCGGAACATGGCCTGCCGGAATTTGCGACTGGTCAATTCGAGCGAATCGGTATCGATCTTTGTGCGAGCCAACCTGAAACCGTTTACGTGCTGGTCAATAACGACGGTGCGAGCGGCAGAGAGGGTGGCGCGAGGGTTTTTCGTAGCGATGACGCGGGTGAGAATTTTCGTTTGATCGAGGGCAACGAAGAGGTTCGCGCGACGCATCCCAGTTACGGATGGTTCTTTGGCCAGATTCGCGTTGACCCTAGCAACGCGGAAACCGTCTACGTTTTTGGGTTGAACGCCAAACGCTCAATTGATGGCGGATACACTTGGCAAAACATTCAAGGTAGCCATGCAGACTATCACGGAGCTTGGATCAACCCAACCGATTCCGATCACGTCGTGATTATCAATGATGGTGGGATCATGATTTCGCACGACGGAATGGAGACCTATCAGGCTCCATCGAATTTACAGATCGCGCACAACTACAACTGTGCTATTTCGCAAGAGCAAGGCAAATTCTGGATCTACGTCTCCACACAAGATACAGGTGCCTGGCGCGGTATTGTGGACCTCAGTCGCGGACGAAATTCAATTTTGCGTCAGACATGGGATCGAGCGACTGGTGACGAATCGGGACGACATGCAGTTGATCCGGTCAATCCGAATCTCGTCTATTCACTGAGCCGTTATGGTGGTGGCCCTCAACTCACCGACTACAGTGCACAAGTTGTTACTGAGCGACGCGGACGTCGTTTTGAAAGTTACAAAACAAAAGACGTGTCGGTAAAAGTTGAGAGCGATGACATCAAACGTGCCCAGTGGGTATCCCCGCTTATCATTTCACCACACGATTCGAAACGATTGTTGTATGGCGCTCAATATGTTTTCTTAACCGATGACGGCGGCGAAAATTGGAAGAAAATAAGCCCTGACCTTTCCAACTTCGATCCTGAGAAGCAGGGTAATGTGGCGCATGCTGTCGTTTTCGCGATCACCGAATCACCTGTCGAGAAGGGCGTAATCTATGCAGGTACCGATGATGGAAATTTGCATATCACTCGCGACAACGGTGTGACCTGGACGGAAATCGGACAAAACATAGCCGACCTGCCAGACGGTTTATGCGTCGCCAGTCTCGAGGCTTGTCATAATGAACCAGGGACCATTTACGCGGCCTTGAACGGTAAACGCCTCGACCAATTCGAATGTCGTTTGTATCGTTCGAAGGATTACGGCGCGACTTGGGAGAGTATTACGGCAAACATTCCAGGCAGCAACGCCAACGTAATCAAACAAGACCCACAGAACAAAGACCTGCTGTTTGCCGGAACGGATCGCTCGGTTTATGTTTCGACAGATGGGGGAACTACATGGGATGTGCTGGGCAATGGCCTACCGACGACTTACGTTCACGATATCGCTATTCAAACGGTCGAAGACTATCTTGTGATTGCAACTCACGGACGCGGTTGTTTCGTTCTTGATATCCGCGATTTACGCTCCCCAAAGACGGACGTCGAAAAGCCAGCAGCGGACGGAGTCGATAATTCGAACGAAGATAAATAGTTGCCTTCAAACAGAGCCGCGTTGGCAAAAACGCAAGGGATGCAAGCCCCTAGGACAAATATCACGAAACAACGCTCGTTCGCGCTCTGTTAGCTATCTTGTGTTAAAAGCCCTCAACAAAACCTGCCGTCATTGAGCAAGGGTTGCATGGTGTGGTACAATCCCGCGTTTACCAATTTCGGCCAACGGAGGGCAGTCGCCGCTTATGTCAACATCGGGCTCGTCAACAACTGACACCTCTCGAAAAGGTATGTCAACGTCGGATATCGTTATCAAGGGTGCGAGGGAACACAATCTTCAAAATGTCGATTTGGTTCTGCCACGAAACGAGCTGATCTGTTTGACCGGTGTTAGCGGCAGCGGCAAAAGCAGCTTGGCCTTCGACACGCTTTTTGCTGAGGGTCAGCGGCGTTATGTCGAAAGCCTGTCAAGTTTTGCGCGTCATTTTTTGCAGCAAATGCCCAAGCCCGATGTGGAACTCATCTCCGGACTGAGTCCCTCGATATCCATTTCACAGAAATCGTCCGGCAACAATCCGCGTAGTACTGTCGGCACAATTACTGAAATTTACGACTTCTTGCGGGTTCTATTCGCGCGTGTTGGCCAGCCGTATTGCCCGAAGTGTTCAGTGCCGATCAGTGCCCAAACGAATGACCAAATCATTTCGCAGATCATGCAGTTGCCTTTGGAATCCCAAGTCAACATTCTTGCTCCGCAGATTCGAGGCCAAAAAGGCGAACATCGTGACTTATTCGAGGACTTACTCAAACAAGGCTATATTCGCGTTCGCGTCAACGGCCAAATCCGTTCGCTGAACGACGACATTCAGCTTGAACGCCAGCAACGACATGACATCGAAGTTGTAATAGATCGCCTCGTCGTCAAACCATCGAGTCGTTCGCGGCTGGCAGAAGCTGTCGAGGCGGCGATGAAACTTGGTGACGGCACGATGATTGTCACCTGGGACGAATCGACGCCAGACGAACGACCTGAGAGTAAAGAGACCGAAGCCGTTGCAACAACGCGCGAACAACTCTTCTCAGCCGATTATGCTTGCGGCAAATGCGGAACAAGTTTTCGTCCACCTTCGCCCCAACTTTTTAGCTTCAATAGTCCGCAAGGCATGTGTATGGAATGCGGCGGATTAGGCCGCGTGTTTTCTTTCGTACCGGAGCTGTTGATTCCCGATCCGAAATTGTCAGTCAAGGCCGGCGCTGTCGAACTTCTTGGTAAATGGAAAGAACTCGGACGCTGGAGACGACATATCTACCAGGGCTTTGCCGATACGATCGAACGTCTTGAGGAACTCGACGAAGGCACACTACTCGAAACGCCTTGGCAAGACCTCTCAGAACAACATCGAACCATGTGGCTGCACGGGGCTGGCGATACACATGTCACGTACACCTGGCGCGGTGGTGCGTCGCCGATGAAATACGGCGGCAAATTCGATGGCATAATTGCCGAACTGATGGACCGTTATCGCAACCTGAAGCTGGCGTCGAAGCGAGAGTTCTTCGAAAGCCACATGGACGATGTGATTTGCAGTTCGTGTAGTGGCGAGCGGCTCAACGAACAGGCTCGTTTTTTCAAATTGAAGAGCCTCCATAAGACGTTTAGTTCAAGTCCTGAGATGAGCTTGCCCCAGATTTGCAACCTGTCGATCGATCAGGCATCGGAGTTTTTCACAAAACTTGAGTTTGATGAAGTCCGGCGGTTTATTGCCGTTCAGCCTGTCAAGGAAGTCTTACAGCGACTTG
>JAHEAM010000326.1 GCA_024642765.1 Planctomycetaceae bacterium | reverse complement strand
GCCGTGTTCACCTAGGTAGAAGCCTTGGTCTGAAGAATAAACGACGATTGTGTTTTCCGCGAGTCCGGATTCGTCCAAGAAATCCAATATCTCGCCAACGGAGTCATCGACCGAAGCAATGCAACGCAAGTAATCTTGCATGTATCGTTGGTAGAAGTATTTCGTTTGAGCTTTGCCGGTCGGTGGGTTCGCCAAATAGGCTTCGTTGTCAGACTTGTAGGCTTCGACGAAACGCTTTTGTTGTTCAGGATTAAGTCCATTGAAGAATTGATTTTTGAATTCGTTGCCTGCTGTTTCTGGTGTCCAAATTCGCAGGTCCATCTGTGGACGCATGTTGCGAGCGATTTCCATTTCGTTTTCCTTTAGGACATCGGCTCGGTTGCTATAGTCGTCAAACAAAGTCTGGGGTTCGACAAATGTTTCGGTGCGAAAATCGTTGATGTGATCGAAGGAAGGTTCCCAAGGGCGATGCGGTGCCTTGTTTTGAATCATCACCATGAATGGTTCAGCCGAGTCGCGTTCGCTTTTTAGCCAACTGAGAGCATTCTCGGTGATGATATCCGTAACGTAGCCTTCAATTTGTTTCTTGCCTTCGGGCGTCAAAAATTGGGGATTGTAATAATGGCCTTGGCCTGGCAAGACCATCCATTTGTCGAAACCCGTGGGATCCGTTTCCAAATGCCACTTGCCAAAAATAGCCGTTTGATAGCCATCTTGTTGTAGCAATTTTGCGAATGTTTGTTGCGAACCGTCGAATCGATCGCCGTTTTGTTTGAAACCATTCAGATGCGAATATTTTCCGGTCAAAATTGTCGCTCGCGACGGACCGCAGATGGAATTGGTTACGAGGCAACGATCAAAACGCATGCCTTGTTGCGCGAGTCGATCGAGTTGCGGCGTCTTATTGATCTTGGAGCCATAGCAACTCATGGCTTGATAGGCGTGGTCGTCCGAGAAAATGAAGACGATATTCGGTCGAGTACTCGCTGGTTCGTCTGCATGGGCCAAGCCTAAAATTCCAACGATTACGAAAACATGAACGAAGAAAGGAATGCAATGAAACGATCTCATCTCTGACTCCAAATGGGATTGTCGCGTCGCCACGAAACTTCAACGCTGGCGACATTTCCGGTGATATCGATTGTGCCGACAAATCGTGGTTGGCTCAAATCGAATGGTCCGATGATAACCCGATTTCACATTGAAATCCACTGTGCCAAATATTGCGACGATATCTAGACGAGGGGGCAGTCTGTGCGTCAACGAGAGCATTGCATTCGAATTTCCAACCATTTGTTCCAATGTCCAGTAAGATCCTTAGTTTTTTGTGTTTGGCCTTAGGCACGGCATTCAGCCCGTCCTGGGTTGCTGCGCAGTCTCAAACCAAACAATGGCCTGGACAAAGTTCGAATTTATATCCATCGCGTCTCGCCCCCTTGCCAGAGAAACGCCCAGATCAGCCAGCCCAATTATTAAATTTTGTTGCGCCAACAACTACGCAAGCCAAATCGAAGACTCAAGATCGTTTGCCGAGCTTTTCTAACGATCAAAATCAACCGACCAACAACTTAGACGATTTGCTTCGAAAGCAAAGCGAACAAGAAACCTCGGGTGCCATAGATCTAAATTTGCGACCGGCGCGGACAGGCGTTGAAGTCGTTCGCCAACGCTACCCGGATGGGAAAATCCAAGTCGAACGCGATGTCGTTCAAGATGCAGACGGCAACTATCAAAACCACGGGGCTTGGAAACTTTATAACAACTCGGGGCAAGTGATTGCTCAAGGGATGTTTGCCAACGGATTGATGGAAGGGCCATGGAATCGTTTGCATGCACAAGCAGAAGAAGGCATTTTTAGCACGAAACCATTTTCGTTATTTCAAGGTCCCTACTTGTCAACGGCGACCTTTGACCAAGGAAAAATCGATGGCCTGTGGCAGATTTATGATCGCAACCAACGAAAGATTATGGAAATTGGCTACACGGCGGGCAAGCGCCAAGGCACCGCAAGTTGGTGGTTTCCAAACGGCATGAAGATGCGAGAGATGCGTTTCATTGATGGTATCTTGGACGGCAAGTTTGTTGAACGCAATGAAAAGAATGAAATCGTTCGTGACGAAGAATACATCGAAGGCCGAAAAGTCACTAAAGAGTCGCAATATTATTCGCAAGATCGACGCCGCACAGAGAATTATTTTCTTGAGGCGCGACTGGTGCCGGATGGATCCGACGATTGGTGGGACGCCAAGCCAGCGGGTTACAAGACCGAAGGCGAGCGATATCAACATGGACCCGTTAGCGCTTGGTTCGAAAACGGTCAACTCGAAATGCAAGGTCAATTTGACGAAAATCAACGAGTTGGCCCATTGGTTATGTGGCATGCGAATGGTCAAAAAAAACTGGTCGGCACGTTCGAAAAAAACCAACGTGTGGGTGTTTGGACTTGGTGGCACGCCAATGGAATGAAAGCTTCGGAAGGCCGTTTTGAAGGCGACGAACCTATCGGTCAGTGGATCAGTTGGAACGATGCCGGCAAAGTTGAAGACAGAAAAAACTTCACTGATGAGCTGCCTGCCCCGAAACCCAATGACGAATCGAAATCTCAAGCAGATGATACGGCATCGGAAAAGGCAGAGCCGGCCGAGCCTATTCAACAACCAGTCGAAGAAATCGACCTTATTAATCCGATGACGGCTCCAGAAGATGTTGATTTTTTGGAAAACGTAATTGAGTCAGATGACCCAAAATCCGAGGAACCAATCAACGATGGGGAATCTGTCGAGAAGGCAATTGTGCCAGTCCCGATTTTGCTCAAGCACGACAATAATAAGAGCTCGTTGGAATCTGAAAATTCGAGTAGAGATAAATCAAGCGATGATTTATTCGACAACTTGTTTAAGTCGATCGAGCACGATTCAAACGTTGGCACATTTCGGCTGCGGTTCTAGAGGCCTTGGGCAATTGTCCTAACTGAACACCAAAACCAAAACGACGCCAACCATCACGGCACCGAATATACTTTTCCCAATCGTGCCGACAATTCTCCCGACGAATGCTGCTAAACCGACTTTGAGTCCCGTCTTGGTGTCTTTGCCAAACCAATACTCTCCGAGCCAGGCACCACCCATTGCTCCCAACCCGCTGAAAAGCAGCGAGCTCACTAAAGCACCAAGGAGCGGAATAGGAATCGGAATCGAAACAAAGATTCCAACAATTGCGCCGAGAAATGAACCGACAAGAGATAACACGGCTGCGCGACGACTGCCTCCCAATTTGCCAACCCCCAGCGCTCCCGCTAAGAACTCAACAAGCTCCCCGCAAAGTCCTAAGACTATTAATACGAATACACCCCGCCATGGGACGTGAACTAAGTAGGATTCGGGAATTAGCCAAGAATTCAGGACGGCAAATAAAACGAGCAGCCATAACGCGGGCATTCCCAAAAAACTGAATACCCAGCAGAAAACGGCCAACACGAAAAATAGGAATGAATACAATAGGCCAAGAGCTGTTAGCATTTTTGCTTGTTGTTGATATTAGCGTTTGTTTTTAAACGAGTAGCCAAATGATCCATGGAAATGGCCTTCGTCGTTTGTTGTGCTGCATGCCCATTGAATATGATTTTGTGCGAAACCTAAGGCCGTTGTGTTGGTGTCTATTGTTGACAACATCCGTGATTGTTGCAACGCACCCTGCGTGTGTCGTGTGTCAAGAAGTTGGGGGCACCAACGGAGGCGGTGGAAATAAGGCGATCGAAACGGCAAATCGAACGATCGTCCCTTCGGATGCCAGTGATATTGTCTTAAACGACTCGATCAAAAGTATTGCGAGGCAGGTTTTCAAGAAGATGCATGACGGCTACAGCTCGGATGAAGTTGTTTTGCAAGACGAATTGCAATCGCGTTTCATAAGAGAGTGTCAAAAACTGGCGGCAGATGTTACGGCACTGCAATTCAATTGGGCTCTATTGAATTTGAGGAAACAAGGACAACTCAAAGAGTTTGAAACGACACAACGCAAACAGGTCGACATGGAATCGGTTCGATTTCTGGCGGAAGTGGTAGCGCGGTCAGTCCAAGACGACTCGAGATTGAGCATCGATCGCGTGATGTGCGAGCCAACTTTGCGAAAAAAATTCAACGATCAGGCAGCCAAGATCGACGCAACCACGGATCTATACGCAGTGCGCAAGGCAGCGTTTCAGCTTCGCAAAACTAGGCGATTGAAGCCGGAACTCATCACACGAATTGCAGACTGGGGCCGTCGGGTTTCGATATTCACTGCGGACGAGCTCAAAAGTGACTTGGGGCAGATTCCGGTGTCCCCCGGTATCTATATTTTTTCAGATCGAACTGGCTATCTTTACGTTGGCGAATCGAACAACCTGCGGCATCGACTGGCAAGCCACTTGGACGATTCAGACCGCAAGTCGTTGGCGAAATATTTGGCCGAAAATGGACTTGAAAACGTGACCGTTGAGATCCACACCTTCGAAAAAGGATCGCGGATGGACGAGTTGGCAGTACGCCGCGCCTACGAATCTGAATTGATCCGATCAAGAAATCCAAAACTAAACATCCGCCCATAAAATAACAATACGTGGAAGCCTTTAGTTACTTTACAGTTTTGTCGCTTTTCAGTTCAAAAAATCAACGGAGTCGGCAATAACGCGTCTGCCCTATCTCAAGCGGTTTATTCGTTCTGTCAACGTCGGGTGCGACCAAGTCTTTCGCTCACGGCGCTCGTAATAGACAATGCTCATCTTTTTAAGAGCACTTATCAAATCATCTGCGGCGATTGGGTCGATTTCTGCAATGTCGTTTTTATAAATAGATACCGACGTCCGATCCGCATCGAA
>JAHEAM010000325.1 GCA_024642765.1 Planctomycetaceae bacterium | reverse complement strand
AATGATTTTCTGCATGTCGTATTTCCGATCGGGATCATTTTGATGTCGAATTGGTTGACTGAAGTATTTTGTACCGAACGGGAATATTATGCCGCATGCTAATCAAAAAACAAATGAAATATCCCGATCGGGAATGAGAAAAGGCGTTTTTATGAGGGATTGTCCTAAAAACAGGGCAAAATGCAAAGCAAGAATTTCATGATTTGACGGGAAGAACACATTGTTTAGCGCCCAAGCTGAGAAGGTAACAACCAGCCAAAGCAGGCAGAAACTCAACTTAGCCGGCTGACTGCATAGACGCAAAACGCAAAAGCCATGGAACGAATTGTCTAAATGCGAGCACAGCAGACGTTCATTTTTGTAGCAGGCGTATGCTAGGCAGCTTTGAACATGGCGTCTTGGTTGATCTTGTTGTAAAGCGTTTTCAAGCTGATACCGAGTTCTTCAGCCGCGGCTGTTTTGTTACCGTTGTTGCGGTCGATGGCGGATTGAATGGCGCTGGTTTCGATCTCGCGCAATGTCATCTGGGACATTTGCATCGTCGTCGATGTCATTGAGATTGTCTGTGGCGCGGAAAGGTACGCCGGCAAATTAATGACGTCAACTGGCAGCGAGTCGCACAAAATGGATGCGTGTTCAATCACGTTGGCCAGTTCGCGAATATTGCCTGGCCAAGAGTAATGTTTCAGTAATTGAATCGCCGTGTCTGTGATGCCGGGATTGTTCTTGTCGACGGTCGCGCGATGTCTACCCAATAGATGAACAGCCAATTGCGGAATGTCTTCTTTGCGATCGCGCAATGCGGGCATTTTGATTTCGAACGCATTGATTCGATACATCAAATCCTCACGAAACGCTCCCTCGTTTGCCATTGCAGCCAAGTTTCGGTGCGTCGCAGCGACGATTCGTACATCGACCTTGAATGGCATATTGTCGCCAACGCGGCGGACTTCACCTGTTTCCAACACCCGTAGCAATTTCGCTTGAACAGATTTGGGTAATTCACCAATTTCGTCCAAAAACAAAGTCCCGCCGTCAGCGACTTCAAATAGTCCAGCACGATTTTCATCGGCACCGGTAAAGGCACCTTTTCGATGGCCAAACAATTCGCTTTCGATCAACGACTCGGGCAAAGCCCCGCAATTGATTGCTAGAAACGGTTTTTTCGTACGACCGCTATTATCGTGAACGGAACGAGCCGCTAGTTCCTTGCCTGTCCCCGTTTCGCCAGTAATCAACACCGTCGAATCAGTCGGTGCGACCTTGGCGATCAAATGCCTGACAGTCTCCATCGAGGAGTGGTTGCCAATCATTTGTTGGTTGCCTTCAACTTTTTTGAGTCTGGTTTCAAGTGCTGTAACTCGCATCGTCAGTTCACGTTTTTCGGCAACCCGTTGTAAGCGAGTTTGTAGTTCGATCAGCGTGCAAGGCTTTTGTAGATAATCGAACGCACCCAACCGAAGTGCGGCAATTGCAGTATCTTTGGAGCTTTTCCCGGTCAACACAATTGCTTCGGTCAGCGGTGAAATTTCTTTTGCCCGAGCGATGACCTCGATGCCATTGAGGCCAGGCATATCCAAATCAACGATGAGGCAATCGAAGATTTCTTTTTCGATTGCGGCGACGGCGGAGTTGCCATCGGGGCAGACTTTCACAACACAGCCCATCCGTGGAAGTTCGTCAGCGATAAGTTCCTGCAAAGGCACTTCGTCATCGGCAAACAATACTTTGAGAGGCTTAGGCGGCCGCCCGGTTACTTTGCTCATTATTTTCATGTCGATATATTGGGAGTGAAATCGTAAAGGTGCTGCCTGTACCAGGTCCGTCACTGGCGACCTCAATTTGGCCGCCGTGTTCTTCGATAATGCGATACGTAATGGAAAGGCCGAGGCCCGTGCCTTGTCCGTCGCGGCGTCGCGTGAAAAATGGTTCAAATAAGTGCTTTTTAACTTCGTCTGTCATGCCGCAGCCGTTGTCTTGCACGATCAACTCGGCGCGATCACCGCTGCGCTGTAACACGACGCTGACCGTTCCGCCTTCGTCGACACTATCTAGAGCATTCGTCATCAAATTCAAGACAACTTGCTTAATCTCTTGAGGATTGATCACCACTCGCAAAGCAGAATCGCATTGAAACTCGATGCGTCGACGGCGGAATCGACCCAGCGGTTTTAACATTTCGATTACGTTTTCTACGACGACACTTAGCTCCAAAGGAGCTTTTTGTGCATCACCAAGTCGCGAAAAATCTAGCAGGCTGGAAGTGATTCCTTTGCAGCGAAAAGCCTCGTCTTGAATGCGACGAAGGTATTTTTTCATCGATGCAATTTCTGCCTCGCGCTCTTCGGCCGATTTTGGGTGTTGTGGATCCAAGATGTCGAGCAAACGCATTTCTAGAGACTCGGCGCTCCAAGCGATTGTTGCAAGTGGATTATTGATTTCGTGAGCAACACCGGCGGCAAGAAATCCGACGCTTGCCATTTGTTCACTGCGAACGACCTGTTTGGTGCGTTGCTGAACTTGGTGGTTAAGGTCTTGCTTGATCGCCTGAAAGTTTTGCGTCATCACATTGAAGCCATCGGCGAGTTCGGCAATTTCTCCCTTGGCATTGAATGCTACGCGATAATCGAAATTTCCTGACGCAACCTCGCGCGTACCCTTCAGTAAACATTCCAGCGGCAAGAAAATTGTTCGTCGCAAGCCATGGGCCAGTGCACATACCAGCAACATGCCCGTAATTGACATGACGATTGAAAAGAAAACTGCGGTTTGGTATTCGCCACGCATTTGTTCTGCGAATGTGTCCATGCGTTCTTTGAGGACCGCTGGCAATTGATTCGTTTGGCCTTGGATAAATTCAAGTTGCCGTTCCAGTTCCGATTGAAAGTGATTTCCGCCGAGGTCCCAATCGGGCTTGGAGACTAAATTATCAATTTTGTCCAAAGCAGCTTCGACTCTGGCGACCAATTCGAGTTCGATGGAAATGTCAGCGATTCGTGGGTCGGTGGTTTTGCCGTTTTCAAGCTGCGTAACGTAACTGTCGAGTGCTTGTTCGACGTGAAAAAGATTGTTTTGGAATTCGACTCTGGGGAAGATTTTGCCCATAGGGGCTTTCAATTTTTGGCGATTCGAATCAACTTGCACATGCCACATGGTCGCTCGCAGCTTATTGACTTCATTGCTCAGGTTGGCTGCCAGTGGAAGTTCTGTCGATCGCTCCCGAATGTTCTTGGTCAAACGGCGAAATTTGGAGTTTCCTTGAAACGAATTCCAGGACAGCATCGAAACGACAAGCGAAAGCACGACGAAGGCGACGTACATTTGCGTTCGGATATTGTGTCGTGCGATCACGGTCAGTTGTCTCGATTTCGGATACGATTCATGCTGAACTTTAGGAACCCAAGGGGCCAGCGGAACGAGGCGGGACTGTATCATTTGGCACTGTACCGAAGCAACGCCAAAAAATCGCTGAAAACGAGCGGGTTAGAATTGAATTTTCGGTTTTGATTTTGGCAAATATCTTGAAATCGAGCTTGCCGAGATTTTCTGATTTTTGGTCGTTAGTGCTGTTTGAAGCACATAGATAGTGAGGAATCCTGAAAAAGTGCAGAATATATAGACCTTTTGTTCCCGGTTCTTGAGTTCAAAACAAAACGCGTGAATAAAATGAAATCGGGGGTTAGTGGTGAATAGTCGCAACAGATTTTTCCAGGGCGAACAGATTGAGGCAGTTCTGCCGTAAGATTAATGGCCGTTGGCCTATTCGCGAAAATATCTATTTATCAAAATCAATAAAATGGAACGAACTAACGATGAATTTTGTTTGCCGAGTTAGCGGGACGATTTTGTTGGCGATTGCGCCGATTTGCGTCGTTTTCGGCTCGTATGCTTTCGCCCAGTCGAATACAGGACCCAGTCCAGTTGATGTTGGTGGCGTATTCAAAGGCTCGTTTTCTGATGTTCAGTCGTTTGTAGGCACAGTTGAACCGGTACGTCAGGTAGTTGTTGGGTCGGCTGTAGACGGCCGCGTGAAGAATGTGCGAGTTGACCGTGGGCAAGAAGTTCAATTCGATCGCAAGTCGGCCGAATCCCTAACGCTGGCATCGGAAATCCTCGTCGAGTTAGATACGACGACATTGCTGATCGAAATCGAATCGGCGAAGATCCAATTGCAACTCACAGAACAAGCACTTGGTGAATTGCAAACGTCACTACCGATCGATGTTGACTTGGCCAAAGCCAAGGTTGCTGAAGCGGACGCGAAAAAAGAATTTTCGCAAAACGAGTTTTCGCGTTTGAATCGATTAGCGGCTCAGTCCAATGCGATCTCGCCATCAGAGCTCGAGCAGGCTCGCAGTCAGTTTCGAACCGACGAGCAACTAGCGACTCAAGCAAAATCTGAATTGCAGCGTCTCGAGTTGACTCGTCAGGTTCGAATAGACCAGATGTCAAAACGAGTTGAGGCAGCGCTTCAATCACTATTGCTTTTGCAGGATCAAGAGTCAAAGTTCACGATTCGCGCACCCTTCCATGGCTATGTTGTCAACAAACTTACTGAGGTTGGCGCCTGGATAAGTCGCGGCGATCCATTGGTCGAAATTGTTGAACTCGACGAGGTTGACTTTTCGATAAACTTGCCGCAGGAATTATTGGGGCGATTGCAACAATTGATGGAGAGTTCGCCTAACAAGGTTACGTTAGCGGTTCAATTCGAGGGTATTGAGACACCGATCACTGCGACGTTGATCGCAATTGTTCCTCAAGTTGATATGCGAACTCGATTGGCCACGATTCGCGCTCGGATGACGAATCCGATAGTTGGAGGAGTGCCGCTGCTCAAACCCGGTATGTTGGGACGC
>JAHEAM010000324.1 GCA_024642765.1 Planctomycetaceae bacterium | reverse complement strand
TGAGGGGTTGATACTTTGGAAGTCGATTTCGACAAAAGCCACATGGCGCCGCCCTGCGCGATTTTGACCTCGGTTTGTCTGGTTTGAAGATTATCTACAGGCCTCAAAGGAATCCTTAAACGGGGGCGCCCTTGATATTTACTCGTCGAACGAACGCCAAGGTGTTGTTCAAAATCCCAATTCCGTATTTGATTTCTTCGTCAATCGCCCAACCTTAAGTCGTTCCATTCCGATCCCAGATTTCTTTAATTCGAGCGACCCTTTGTTTCGTGCGAATCAGACTACAGCCTAGGCGGTCGGCGATTTCCTGATGGTTGTATCCCTCCATTCGAAGGATCGCGGTTTCCCGCGACTTGGCATCCGGGAGCAATTGCAAAAGGTCTTCGCAGGTCTTCAAGATCATTTCCGCATTTTCGGGCATCTGATTTTCATCCATGATCTGAGCCATGCCGGTATTCCAATCGAGTTGATCTCGTTGGGCAAATATTGATTTGCCGCGGACCATCCCACCGCCTCGTTTGTCCGCCATTTGGCGACGACGTTCGGCGGTCAACTTGCGTGCCGAGATCGTCACCAACAATCGCCACAGTTCGTCGGCATTGGTCAGCTGAGCACCTCGAGCAGTGGAATGGCCGCAGCCATATTGCCATTGCTCAGATAGAAGTCGCCGAGGTTGGCCAGCGCAACCACCAAATCCCCTGATCATCGGGGAATCGCTGGCTCTCCAATGCCGCCGCATAGATGATTCTGACTCCGGAAACCTTGCTATTTTCGGCGGGCGCGTTGCGGAATATTTTTTGTAGATCCGGCTGATCCAAGCTCAATGAAAGCATCTGTGTAAAAACCAGCGACGGAGTTGGGTTGGGATGATATCACGCCATTCAATTTTCGATTGGCAAATGTTGATGCGCTATTAAGTCGTTTAGACACCGATCTCACAATAAAATTTGATTGATTACTTCGCCGTGAACGTTGGTTAGGCGGCGCTGTGTTCCATTGTGGTAATACGTCAACTGTTTGTGGTCGATCCCGAACAAGTGCAAGAGCGTCGCGTGGAAATCATTCCACGTCACCGGATTCTCTGCAGCCTTCCAACCAATCTCGTCCGTGCTGCCGTAGGTAATTCCTGGCTTGAGACCCGCACCTGCCATCCAAACGGAAAACCCATAACGATTGTGATCCCGCCCCGTGCCAACAGCATCGGCCGCGGACTGCGTGAACGGTGTTCGTCCAAACTCGGTGGTGAACAACACGAGAGTATCATCGAGCATTCCACGTTGTTTGAGATCTCGCAACAACGCAGCCACAGGTTTATCGATCCGGCGAGCCTCGGCGGTATGATTTTCCAAAACACTTTCATGCGCATCCCAACTGCAGCGCGGCGAGCCCGCAATCGGACCACCTGAAAACACTTGAACAAAGCGAACGCCTTGTTCCAGCAACCGTCGCCCTAACAAACAGCGCATCCCAGCCTCGCGTGTTGCATCATCATGGATGCCATACATTTCGCGAGTTGATTCCGTTTCACCGGAAATGTCTACCACCGATGGCACTGAGAGTTGCATTTGTGCTGCCAATTCGTAGCTACGAATCCGCGAGGCAAAGAGATCTTCATTCTGCGACAATTCCAGATGTCGCTCGTTGAGCAGATTCAAGAACCGTCGCGTATCTTCTTCTGTTTCGGTCCCAATTGGTTTCGTCGGAAACAAATCGCGAACTGGATTCGAACCACTTTCGAACACAACGCCTTGATGCCGCGCCGGCAGAAACCCATTGCTCCAATTCGACGATCCGCCATTCGGTCCTCCCCGCAGATCGGGTAGAACCACATAGTCAGGCAGGGACTCGTTGACACTGCCCAAACCGTACGACAACCAGCTGCCCACCGAAGGAAAGCCATTGAACTGGAATCCGCTGTTGGCAAAGAATAATGCTGGCGTGTGGTTCGCTGAATCGGAAACCATCGAATTGAATACTGTCAATTCGTCAGCCTGTTCGGCAATGTTGGGAAACAACTCCGAGACCCACAGGCCGCTAGCGCCGCGTTGTTTGAACGCCCAATCGGGCCGCCGAATCAAGCCGACTTGGCCAAAGAAAATGTCAGGTTGCTCGTCCGAATCGAGCGACTTGCCATGAAACCTTTCGAGCGATGGCTTGTAGTCGAATGAATCCAAGTGACTCATACCACCTACCAAACAAATTTGAATTGCTCGTTTGGCTTTTGGGATAGGTGCATTTGTGGGCGAGGCAGCGCCTTGAGCCAGCGATGAGTTTTCGTTCATCAACAGCTGCAACAACGCAGTTGACCCCAAACCACGCGCACTCCAGTCAAGCCACTGGCGTCTATTCAAGTTTTGCGTCATAAGTGCTCCAATCATTGAACGATGATGAATTCATTGCAGTTGAATAAGGCCCTCGCGACGGCCGCCAAACCGTGTTCGCTTGAAACTTGCAACGCCGCGTTTTTTTCCTCGACCGCCGGTTCGCGTCCCAACGCGTTGCGAAACATCCAATCGATTTGTTGGGACGGGCTGTGTGGCGCAGTCATTTGTGCACGCTGGGAAAATGCCTCGGACATCCGCAGCATGAAATCGTTATTGAGTAGACTCAGCGCTTGCAATGGCGTCGTCGTGACTGATCTCCGGGGAGTTGCCGCCGATGGGTCGGGACAATCCAAGCTATCCAACAACGCGGAACGACCTCCACGTGGCGTGAAACGATAAATGGTTCGTCGGTCCAAACTTGAATCATCACGATCAAAGCTTTCGTAATAGGTCGTGCCGTTATTTTGGTCGATTATCTCGACATCTTGGTATCCTGGTCCGCCGCGAGTGGCGTTTAACCGACCGCTGACTTGCAGAATCCCATCGCGCACGACTTCTGCATCGAGCCGCATAGGTGTCTTTCGCCACAACCAACGATTGTCACTATCTTGCTTCGCGGCCGTCGCATTGTATTGTGAACTTTGGCGATAGGCGGTCGACAAAACAATGAGTCGATGCAACGGTTTCAAATGGTAGCCCGAATTCTTCAACTCGCCTGCCAGCCAATCCAACAGTTCCGGATGAGACGGGAACCCGCCGTTGAATCCCAAATCATTTGGCGTGGCAACAAGTCCACGTCCGAAATGGTAATGCCATAGTCGATTGACAATGACGCGATGAAACAACGGATTCTGTGGGTTTGTCACCCATTCCACTAACTTCAGCCTTCGATCTGATTCTCGCGTCAATGTGTTTGCAAAACTCGCCTCGAGGTTAGGAATAGCAGCGGTTGTTCCGGGAGTAACAACCGCTCCTGGCATCATCACGTCTCCGCGCGGCAAAAAGAATGTTTCGCCAGGCACTGAAAATGTAGCCGTGTAACATTTTACGACGCTTGATTGTTGCAATTTATCGAGCTCTGCCTGCGATGAACTCAACTCTTGCAACATCTTCTCGCGCAGCGCTAAATCAGCCGCCGACATTTCCACCAGGAGTTCCTGTTGCGAAATAAAACTGCCTTCCGATACGGCGCTATGCGCGATTTCGTCAGCGGACAGCGCTCGATCATAGAGTCTTGCGCGCACGATCGAACCTTTCAAAAATCGGTTGCCGCTCGCTGAGGAATGCCGCAAGCCGAATAGAACCCGCGTGTCCCCTTGCGCAAAGGTTTGAGGGCCCGTGCTTGAATAGGGCGTGCCATACAAAACTCCATTGCGGTAGGCTGTGATCGTGCCATCGACTCGATAAGTAATTGCGATGTGAACAAGTGCCGGGTTGCTATCCTCGGTGGTCCCACCAAATGATCTCGTTCGCGAAAAACCATTGCTACCGGCCATCCATTGTTTTGATTCCCGTTCTGCAAACACGATAGCGTCGAAAACCGAGCCGTCCAATGTTTCAACGCTGATTGCTGCTCCGCCTTGCTGGTCCAAATCGTCCAGATGAATCCAGGTTTCCAATGTCTTCTCTGTGAGGTCGATAGATAACGCCCCGGTTCGAGCAAAATCTCCGTTGCCATCCAACGTCAAACCTTCACTCGTGATACGCGCGTCACCCAGCAATTCGAACGCAGGAGTTCCTGCTGTTTGTTCTGGGTGGTTGAAATCCCATTCAAAAAGTGGTGCCGGACCGCTGTCTGCATTTGGCATTCCATCCAATCGCTGCGCTAACAGTTTCTTTCGGACCGGTTCTTCCAATTCCTGCACTTCAGCGTGCAATTCCCGAATTCGTTTAGCCAAATTTGCCAAACGTTCCTCATCGATTATGGTTCTGGATTCCCTCACTCCGTGATTGATGCCTGAAGCTGTAGCAACGAGTTGATAATATTCATGCTGCGTGATGGGATCAAACTTGTGATCGTGGCAGCGTGCGCAATTGAAGGTCAGACCCACAAAGGTTTGACCGATATTGCCAACAAGGTCTTCCAATTCGTCTTGCCGTGCAAGCAACTGCATCGACTTGCTTGATCCGACTACCGTATTATGGACACCGGCTACCAAAAAACCGGTAGCGACCATACCTTCGATCGGGTCCTCGCACAAAATGTCACCCGCAACTTGTCGTCGCGCGAATTCATCGAAGGGCATGTCGGAATTAAACGCGTCGATGACCCAATCTCTATATCGCCAACTATCGCCACGCGGACCATTGCGTTCGAAGCCATCGCTTTCGCCATAACGAACAATATCCAACCAATTCCTGGCCCAACGCTCGCCGTATTCTGGTGACGCCAACAGCTGGTCAACGATTTTCGCATAAGCTGCCTCGGTTGGATCGTTTTCGAACGCCTCAATGACCTCCCAAGGCGCAGGTAGGCCCACGAGATCCACGTACAATCGGCGGATTTGGTCTCGAGGTTCCGCGTCTAGCGAGAAATTCATGTCAGCGTCT
>JAHEAM010000011.1 GCA_024642765.1 Planctomycetaceae bacterium | reverse complement strand
CTGATTTTCGCTGTTTTTCTCGCGAGCTATTTTTTGGTAAATCGCAGCTGCCATCGCAACTTTCGATGAATCTTCAACAACCGCCTCAGTTGCTGGCTCAAATTCGGAGCGGAGACTTTCTTCAAGGGAACTTTGTTTCCAATACATATCTTCATTAGTGTCAATATGGCTTCCAGCCCGGCTATTTTGAGCTTGCTGAGAAAAGTTTGGAGCGGCGATCGAATTTGTAACGCCAGTGGCCATCGTTGTTCGCGGCGGAGGATTGCCAGTGCGGTCTGTCAGCGAAGACAATTGTGATTTGTCGTAGCTAAACCGACTGCTGTCTGGAAGTACAGGAGCAGACATGGTCGACCGGTCCCGGTCAAGTTGTGTGGCGGGTCGTTTTACCTCAGGAGAACTGAATTGTTGTGAATTGGAACCAAAAGTACCAATCTCATCTACCCGATCGGAACTTGGCTGAAATCCATTTCCCGTGTCTTTTCGCAAGATAGAGTTTGCACCTGCAGGTGGGGCGCTCGCATTCAGATTTCGTGCGGCTTCCATTTGCAACTCATATTCGTCTTCTTGACGTTTTATTTCCTTTAGCTTAATGACGAATTCCTTAATCAACTGCCTCGATTGCGCATATTTCGGTTTTGACTCAATTAGCACACCGTCAACTCCATCGACTTTTCTCAAGTCTGCAGGAATTACAGAAACGAGAGGATCCGACCCTTCTTCCAGCAACATAATCAACGTTGTTTCATCAAAACTCAATTTCCAGGGACGCAGCGGACCATCTTCTGTTTGAGCCAAAATCACATTGGACCAAAGCAACGTTAACAGAATTAAAGCGGTTTTCTTCATCTTCATACCTAAGAATTTTGCTCGTTTGTTGGTTGGCGATTGGTAATCGCCGGGCAAGCCCCTTTAAACCGACCCGTCATCCTACCGATAATTTCCAGTCGGCGTAAATAGAGAAGTCTGCTGGCGCTAACTTGCTATCAAAGTTCTCACGCTGGCGTCCCTAGAATCTGTGCAAGAGCTTCATACCGAAAACCAATGTCGACGACTCGAATCTCACCCAGAATACGCTTGGCCGAATTGGCTAAAAACCCCTTTTTTTGGCCAATAAAAGTCAAAGTGATGTCTGCATGGAACGAAATAGTTGCACACTCACCGGTGTCGGCATCCAAGCCCGTTGGCAAATCAATCGCGATTCGTTGCGAAGGCTGTTGATTCGCCCACATGATCGCGGAATCACATGGTGGTCGCGGATTGCCGCGACTTCCAGTTCCCAAAATCGCATCGACTATGCAATCAGGCTCGATGAAATCCGATCGCTGCAACACATTGCCCAACAACTCGGGAGTCTCGCAAGCGTGAAGGTCAATCCCCAAATTCCTAGCAATCTGGAAGTTCAACAAAGCATCCGGTGGCAAGCGATCCACTGCCGCCAAACACACGACCCGTAGAGCAACACCCAGAACGGCAAGATGCCTTGCAATCACGAAACCGTCACCGCCGTTATTACCTGGTCCGCAGAAAATCAAAACACTTTTTGGTTTCGATGCGGCAATATGCTGAGCACAGTTTTTTCCAGCATTCTCCATCAACAAAACACTTGGAATGCCCAAGCGTTCCGAAGCGATTCGATCGATGTTGCGAGCCTGTTCAACTGATAAGTAAAGGATGTTTGGGTCCGACATGAATCAACACCACCAGCTCGTTTGGGCTATTTCAAGCTTCGAATGTATTCAACGAATTCAGCATCCAAAACACCAAGGTCACCCGGGAAAAAATTTTGAAAATCGTTGAGTTTCGTTTCCGCGTCATCCTCGCGTAAGGGTTCTTTTTCGGCCAGGAATTTCAAATAGTCGACATATTCCTCATCGTGCCGCATCAGCAGGAAGTAATTGAAGGCCCAAGACTCGGCATACTTTTCAATCAACTGCGTCTGATCGTGAAAACCCTCGTCGTCGGTGAGCAATGTTTTTAGCGCATCTTTGGCTCTCGGTTTCGTCAACAAGGCTTGTCGAAAACCAGTCAATCGCATTGTGTTGACCTGACCAATCGCCCTCCAGCCTTGAGTAGAATTCATGTCGGGCGTCTCAAAGTACATCGCCAGGCCTTCGTTAACCCATAATGGAGTCGCGGCCAATCTTTGCTGCATTCCGAGGTTAAACATCAACTGGTGCGTTCCCTCGTGAATCACCGTTGCCACCATCGCTAATGCATTCGGGTTTGAGAGTATCTCGTGCACTTGTCGATCATTTTGAACTTTTGCCGCGCCTTGGAAAGTTGACGTCAAGTCATACATGACAACTCGATTCGTCATCAAATTGTAATAGGCGACCATCGTTGTTGGAGGCTCTATCCCCAAATCTTGTTTGACGTAGCCAGCATACTCGTCGAAACTCTTGAAAATAATGGCAACCAAGGGCTTATCCGGAACTGGCAGTTTCCATTTCCGTTTGGATTTCCAATGGCCTGTGAAGCCGCGTAACAGGCGCTCGTACAATCCTCCGAGGTAACGTGCATAGACCCGTTCCGTGTTGTAAGCGATGACCCAGTTGTCAGTTGTTTCAACCCGAAAACCCTCGGGCAATTCCTCCAACAAACCTCTGGAAAGCTCCGCTTGCGAAAAATACTCGACCGGCGTGTCCGAGGTCGATTTGGATTCGATTTCGTCAGGCTGCACGAGCCACAACCGAGCCTCCTGATCGCGAAACAAAACGCCGCCATCAACAGCCTCAACGATAATACAACCATTCAACTCATGGCGTATAGAGTTCTGAGTAAAGATTATGCTGTCAGACCCAACAAAGTCAGATGATTTCGCTAGGACCTCGGGCAACCAAGACATTATCACGAAGACGACAAACAAACCCAATCTACAAATACGCAGCGCAAAATACAGATTTCTTAAAACGTCGTTCATGCCAAATTTCCATACCCGCAAATTGCCCAATCTTAATCATATCAAAGAACGGGACGCTTAGTAGCCAGAAATGTCATTGAATTTCGATTCTCGTTTGGTCTTTCGTTTCGTAGAACTCCAACCAAGCGATACCTCGACGCGTTTGAGTGTTGCTGCTATTTTAAACGTTGACCGAAATTTCTGACAAAACACAAACAACAGCAGTAACAGGCAACCAATGGACGAAATGATGGCGCTGGATTTCTCAATGCGATTTCTACATATTGCAACCGCAATTTGTTTGGTTGGCGGAAGCGTTTTTGTCGCTTACGTGCTGGCGCCAGCTGCGAACATCTCAATCGAGCAGGACCAACACGACAAACTTCGTGCGGCTATTGGACAACGCTGGAAGTGGTTTGTTCATCTTGGAATTACTCTGTTTTTGATCACCGGATTTTACAATTACTACCAAGCGATCCCGCGTCACAAAGGCGACGGTCTCTACCATGCATTTCTAGGAACAAAAATTCTATTGGCGTTGTTTGTGATGTTCATTGCCTCCGCATTGGCTGGCCGCTCCAAGGCCTTCGAAGCCATGCGCAATCGACGTGGACTTTGGTTGAATATCTTGGTGCTCACAGCGGCAGTCGTGATCGCCCTTTCAAGCTACGTCCGAACTCGATCGTTGACCCCCGCGCCCACTCAACAAGCAACCGTATCAGAAACAGAAGTCTCGAAGACCTGATCCGATGAAAAGTTAACGCTAGAACTCCCATTCTTTCAACTTGCTCGCAAGAGATTTCAATTCGTCCTGACGTTTTTCAAACAATCCGAAAATCACCAGGATCGCGATCCTCATCCCAACGCCATTTGCCCAGTTGCCGGCGATGTCTTTCGCACGCTCACGAGGAGCTTGCATAGCCTTTTGATGCCCTCACCTTTCGCGGTGGTGCCCTCGCCGCGTGGATGACGATTGCTTAATTGTCAAAGACATGAAACAATGGATCGATTACATTGATGGATCCACCCAAAAATGCCAAACCAAACCCCAAGAGAAATCCTAAATGCGCAAAGAACTTTGCACTCTGATTTTTGGGGCACTCAGTTGCCTGCTTTTGCCAGTGCAACTCTTTGCTCAATTCACCGAAACCAAGGCCGACTTGCGGACAATCGCCGAAGCCAGCAACTACGAAGCTACCAGTAGTTCGGCTGAAGTCGAAGACTTTATCGTGCGGGCCGTTGCGGCGAGCCCGAATATTACCTCCTTTCAGTATGGCGAAACCGTTGAAGGCCGACCGATGACAGCCTTGGTCTGTGCGAACCCACCGTTCGAAATGGGCCAAAGCGATATGCGTTCCATCGCACTCGTCATTGGTAACATCCACAGCGGAGAATGTTGCGGCAAGGAAGCGATCTTGGAATTGGTACGTGAGATCGCATCCGTTCCAAAACATCCATGGCTAGAAAAAATGGTGATCGTGTTCGTCCCCAACTACAATGCCGATGGTAACGATCAAGTCGCAAAGAATAATCGCCCCGGGCAAGTTGGCCCAGTAAACGGAATGGGAAAACGCGAGACCACCGAAGGCTATGATCTCAATCGCGATTTCGTCAAACTCGATTCACAAGAGGGCCGCGCTATGGTCGGCCTGATCGACAAACTCAACCCGCACATGTTCATCGATTGCCATACAACTAACGGTTCGCGGCACCAATATCAATTGACATACGATGTTCCTCACAACCCCTCGAGCCCCGAACCCATTCGGCAATACTTACGTGAGGAAATGATGCCCAAAGTCACAGAGCAACTTTGGAACAACGATATCAAAACGTTTTATTATGGCAATTTTGATCGCAACTATTCGAAATGGGAAACTTATGGATATGAACCCCGTTACAGCACTGAATACGTCGGGATGCGCGGACGATTGGCGATTCTTAGCGAAGCCTATTCGTACATCTCGTTTGAAGACCGCATAAACGCAACTCACGAGTTCGTCACGATATGCCTCGACTACTTGGATCAAAATGATAATCGGATAAAGAACTTGCTAACGAAAGTCGAAAACGATTGGAAAAGTCAATTTGTCGAAAACGGCAAAGCGGAGGAGCTCCATTTGCGGGCGGACTTGCAACCCTTCGAGAAAAAGTTCGAGGTCTACGGCTACAACAAAGATGAACCCAAGATATACAACGTTGATTTTGTTTCGAACTATATTCCTACAGTCAGTAAGGCTGCGCCGAAGGCGTATCTGTTTTCAGGCGATCTGAAGTTGATCGCTGCTCGACTTCGTGCCCATGGAATTAAGGTAGAAGAGCTTTCCGAGGAATGGGCTGGCGATGTAGAAGTCGCCACGGTTGACAAAATCGAACGCTCGACTCGTCCGTTTCAAAAACATTTCATGACGACACTCGATGTAACCTATGCAAACCAAAACAAAACATTTCAAACGGGGGACTTCCGAGTCTCAACCAACCAACCGCTTGGTCGATTGGCAGCTTACATCCTCGAATCCCAAACGATTGAAGGCTTCGTGACCTGGAATTACTTGGACGACCAAATCAAAGAAGGCGGCGAGTATCCAATCTTTCGTGTTAATAAGTAGCGTTGAAAATAATTGATAATCGATGGAGCGCAATTCGAACCATGAGCAAGGCCAAAACGTTACTATGAGTTCCAGCGTCGAGCAAACGAAGAGCACATCGACATTTTCGTTACGTCTCTTGTTCCAGGTCGTAACGGTATCGGCCGTCTTTCTGGGTTTGTTCCGTTTGATGCCGGAATTGGCGGTGGGTGTTGGCTTGGTTCTTAGCCCTGCAATCGTACGCACAGCTTGGATCGCCGAACAAAAACGCCGCCAGGGAATTGAGTTTACGTTGCGACTCCGATTGCATGCATTGTTGACTTCGTTGATGATTGTCGTCGTTGCATTAATTGCTGGACTGTTGGCATTCGCGGGCGTCAGCATGCTGTTCGGTTTGATGGCACTTTTGTTTGGGACAACAACTGGGTTTCATGACTTGGGTTTCGATACAGCGGTAATCGGAACAATTGGAGGTATGGTTTGGGGCATGGCCGCGTCCATGATCGCCGCAACCGCGGTCTTCGTTTTTTACTGGAAAATGAATGCTGAATAGCGAATTGCGACTTCAATCGTCGTTTCGAAATCCAACCTCTTTTGGGCGATAAATGTTTTGAATTTGCCAAAGATCAATTCGTTTTGATGCTGTATAGAAAGAATCGGCGTCAACTTGGACTTCGGCTATAGTAGCGGTCGGAAACGCTTCATCAGAGTTCATCAGCCTGGAAACAATGACTTCAAGACCAGGATTATGAGCAACGAGCATTACTGTGGTCGCGTTTTCATCAACGGTTGCAAACGCTTGTGCGTAAGAATGAGCCGAGGCGAGATAAAGGTCTTTTCGAAATTCAAATGGAGTTTGACTCTTCCATTGTTGCAGCATTATTTTGATCGTTTCTTTTACTCGCAAGGCAGTCGAACCAATGATTTGATCCGGAATCAAGTTATTTTCCCTAAGGAATTGCCCCATAAATTCAGCGGCCCCTAAACCGCGGGAATTCAATGGGCGATCGTGATCGCTGAGATTCTCGTTGTCCCAAGAGGATTTTGCATGACGCATCAACAGAATTTTTTTCATGACAAGTTGGACTTTCAGAGAGGCAGTGGCAAAAGCCCTCTCAAAAAAAAATGCTTTTGCACGAAAATAGAAGTATCAAGACGCTAACTTGTTTATTGTAGATTAATGGACCCTGAACGCTCACGAATATTTGCCGATCTCAACGGTGTCATCAAAGGTGACATCTACTGCGACGACTTGTCCATTCGAATGTATTCTTCAGATGCCAGCATTCATGAAATCGCCCCCTTAGCAGTTATTAGTCCTGCGACAACGAAGGACGTCGTGCATATCGTCAACTATGCACGCGAAAATCAAATCCCGATACATCCACGTGGAAGCGGATCGAACACGATCGGTGGATGCCTAGGTCCGGGAATCGTTCTTGATTTTTCCGAGAACATGCGGCGACTTGTTTCAATCGATCGCGAAGCGGTAACTGTCCAGCCAGGCGCAATTTTGGCAAACATTAACCGTGAACTCAAGGTGCATGGCCGATTTATTTCGCCAGATCCGGCGACTCGCAGTGTAACGACTATCGGTGGCCTCTTGGCGATGAACATGACTGGCAGCCACTGGGTCAAGTATGGCGCACCACGAGAAAAAGTCCTAAATTTACAGGTTGTTTTGGCTTCAGGTGAAGTCATTAACATCGATTCAAAGTGGAACCCAAGCGGCATTCACGAAAAGACCGAGGTCCTCGAACGCTTGCAATCCCGCACGAAAGCAGTCATTGAGTCACGTGGCAACGATCTCAAGGCCATGCGGCCCAAAACGGAATTGAATCAAGCAGGCTATCATCTCTGGGACTTGGGCGACGGTTCGGAGATCGATTTGACACGATTGATCGTTGGATCCGAGGGCACACTTGGAATCATTACCAAGGCCACGATTGCCACCGACCCGCTTCCCAAGTATCGCGGTGTGGCCCTATTGTTTTTTGATCGAATGGATACTGCTGCTCGCGCGGCCTTGGAAATCATCGGCATGGGCGTTGTCGCCTGCGACATGTTGGATCGCCGCCTCATTTCACTTGCGCGCGAGACGAGCAAGCACTTCGAATCGTTGTTGCCCACTGAGGCCGAGGCAATGCTGCTGGTTGAATTTCAGGCTGACGAGGACTCGACGGTTCGCGAGCGTCTGGACTATCTAGGAATTCGAATCATGCGCCGACGACGTTTGGCCTTTGCAATGCGAACGACGACACAGGCCGACGAACGAAACCTCTTTTGGCGATTGACGCGTCGAGTCACGCCGTCACTTTATCGTCTCCGCGGCAACCGCCGCGCGATACCCTTCGTTGAGGATATCGCCATCTGGCCCGACCGCTTGCCGGAATTTTTGAATGCCGTTCATCAGATACTGAATCGTCACGAGGTCACAGCTTCACTGTTCACACACGTCCCTCAAGGCATCGTACAAGTCCAGCCGTTTATCGATTTGAGTTCGCCGGAACAAGTTGCGAGGATTCCACAGTTCGCGGACGAGTTGTATGAAAAGGTCAACGAATTCAAGGGCTCGATTAGCGGCATGTTAGGTGACGGATTGAGTCGCACAGGATGGCTGAGGCGGCAGTATCAAGCTGCCTATTCGGCGTTTGTGGAAGTCAAGAATATTTTTGACCCGTCGTATATTTTGAATCCTGGCAAGATCATCGACGAACCGAATATTGGCCTGACAGATCAGTTGCGCCACGTAACACTTGCCCCGGAATTCGAACTGAAGGAGGACGAACAGGCCGCGGCGACAAACTCTCTGCCGATCTTGCAACCACAGTTGGCTTGGACGCCGACGGACATAACGTTAGCCGCGCGTAACTGCAATGGTTGCGGTCGTTGTCGCACGTCGGGAGAGGACCAACGCATGTGCCCCATGTTTCGTGTCGGTCCCCGCGAAAGCGCCTCACCTCGCGCAAAAGCCAATTTGGTTCGCTCCGTCTTGACCGGGCAATTGCCTCTCGAGGCCATCTCAAAAGACGAATTCAAAGAAGTCGCTGATCTGTGCTTCAACTGCCATCAATGTCGAATCGAATGTCCTGCGAGCGTCGATATCCCCAAGCTAATGGTAGAGGCCAAGGCGCAATACGTTGCCGTCAATGGACTAAAGATCAACGATTGGATGTTGTCGCGGTTAGATATTTTGTATGCGATCGTTGGACGCATGCCGCGACTGGCGAACTTTCTTATTAAGAATCGTTTTGCCCGCTGGATATTGGATCGTACTTTGGGGATCGCCCAAGGCCGAAAGCTGCCCAGGTTCTCGCAGACCAGTTTCTTGAGCTGGGCAGGTCGGCAGAAGCTTAATCGTTTGCCGCGACAACGTGGCAAAAAGGTTGTGTTTTTCGTCGATGCCTATGTCAACTGGAACGACCTGGAATTGGGCCAAGCCTTGGTCAAGGTTTTACAACACAACAATATCGACGTCGTTGTGCCGCTCAATCAAGTTGTCTCCGGCATGTCGTTGATTTCGGATGGCGTCCTGCATCGCGCTAAAAAGCTTGCGGCCCGGAACGTCGAGTTGCTGGCAGAGTATGTTCGCCAAGGCTTTCAGATTGTAACAACAGAACCTTCCGCTGCCCTCGCGTTAAAACACGAGTACTTGAATTTGCTCAATGATCCAGATGCCGAACTTGTCGCCCAAAATACTTTTGACGCCTGCCAATACTTGTTAGAAATGCATCGAACCAATGGATTGGAACTGAACTTTCGTCCAATGAGTTTAGTCGTTGGTTACCACCAGCCTTGCCACCAACGTGCACTACAAATCGGAGTTCCCGGTGTCGAACTCTTATCCATCATCCCGGGTGTCAAGGTCGAACGACTTGAAAAAGGTTGCACCGGAATGGCGGGAACCTGGGGGTTAAAACGGAAGAACTACCTTCGCAGCTTGCGGATTGGATTCCCATTGATCAACGCTTTGCGCGACCCAGATATTATCCTGGGGACAACTGAGTGCTCGACGTGTAAGATACAGATGGAACAGGGCGTCAGTAAGACAACGGTACATCCCGTCAAGATTCTGGCTTATGCGTATGGTTTTTCGCCGCAACTCGATTCGTTGCTGACGCGAAAGACAGAGGAGTTGATCGTTTCATGATCGTGAACGTCGTATTTTTCGCGAAGGCCAAAGAGATCGTCGGCAAGCCGAAAATGGAGGTCGCGTTGGACGATGAAGCCAACATCGGTGACCTCAAACAAACGTTGGTTGAAACGTTTCCAGCGATTTATGATTTGTTGTCGGCGTCGATGATTTCGGTGGATCGACAATACGCTTCTGACGACACAAATTTATACCATGGCGTCGAGGTCGTTATCATTCCGCCTGTAAGCGGAGGTTGATTCATGGACTTGAAGAGTAAAAGGGTTGTTGCGGGCGAATTGGACTATACAAGTTTACTGCGAGAGGTCCAGTCTCCAGCTTGCGGAGCAGGATTGTTGTTTATCGGAACCGCGAGACAGTTTACGGCGGGTCGGGAAACGCAGCGACTGGAATATGAGGCCTACGTGGAATTGGCAGAAATTGAACTTGAGAATCTAGAACGATCGGCCATTGAGCGTTTTGGGTTGGAAAGTTGTCGGCTTGTGCATCGCGTGGGAGTGGTTGAATTGGGCGAGGCAAGTGTCGCTCTTGCGATTGGCAGTCGGCATCGCGCCGAGGCCTTCGAAGCAGCCGTCTGGGTTATGGATGAATTGAAACACAAGGTGCCCGTTTGGAAACGTGAACACTGGGCCGATGGCAGTTGCGAATGGCAACATCCGATCCCAAGCGATAAAACATAAACTGATGAACACGGGAAACAATAACGATTTGGTCGACTCCTTCGGACGCAAACATGAAAGTCTGAGAGTTAGCGTTACGGACCGCTGCAACATTCGTTGCTTCTATTGCATGCCGCTTGAGAATGTAACGTTTCTACCCCGCAGCCAAGTCCTGTCCTTTGAAGAAATCTCTCGAGTTGTCGATGTTGCTATCGGTCTCGGAATCAAGAAAATTCGTTTAACGGGGGGCGAACCCCTGGTTCGCAAAGACTTGCCACGCCTGATCGAGATTTTAGCGACGAAGTCGGGCGTCGAGGACTTAGCTCTGACAACCAACGGAATTTTGTTAGCCGATCAAGCGCAGGCTTTGCGGGACGCCGGGTTGCGGCGTATCAACGTAAGTCTCGACACCCTCAAGGAAGAGACTTTTCGCAAGATTTCTCGACGCGATGGGCTGGCAACGATCCTAGCCGGGATTGCCGCTGCCCGAAACGCTGGCTTCAAAGAAATTCGTATCAACGCAATCGCGATCAAAGACGTGAATGAAAATGAAATCGTGACGCTGGCCCAATTTTGTCGCGAGCACGATTTGCATTTAAGATTTATCGAATTCATGCCACTCGATGCCGACAAAAAATGGGATTTGGAACAAGTTGTAACCGGAGCTGCCGTTCGCAATAAAATTTCTAATGAACTCTGCAACTTAATCGCCGAAACGTCCGCTGATCCCAGCCAACCTGCCAAAGACTATCGTTATTCAGATGGGCGACAATCAGTCGGTTTCATCAATACCTTATCGGAACCCTTTTGTGGCTCGTGCAATCGGCTGAGGTTAACGGCCGAGGGCCAATTTCGAAATTGTTTGTTTGGAACACAAGACTGGGATGCCCGCGCAATCCTCCGCGGCAACGGCAGCGACGCCGAACTAGTAGCCTTGCTCCAGGACTGTGTCGCCAACAAAAAAGCTGGCCACGGCATCGACGACCCATCCTTCATCCGCCCCAACAAATCCATGTACCAAATCGGCGGCTAGGAATTGCTGTAGAATATGTAGCACAATCCTTAAATGAGTCTGGCCCACTCTCTCGCAAACAAATCTACAAAGACCTTAAAAGGAATTCCAAATGAAAGACTCCTTACGACAAAGACTTTCATTGCTCAACCTTTCGATTGTCACTCTGCTACCGTTTGTGATTTCGATTTATTCGAACTGCGCTCTGGCACAACAAATCTTGATTGAACGAGGTGGCCCCGACGAGCAGAAATTGATGTTTGACCAGTTCCAAAAAATTCTTGATCTCAGAAAATCTGCAGCCAAGAATCGAATGGATTGTATCCTTGCTGAAATCAATTCCGTTTGCAAGCTTTCTGTTGACCAACGCACCAAATTGACAGTGGCATCCAAAGGCGCTATGGTTTCCAACGTTGAGCAAGATTTAGCAGCACTTGTCAAAGCAAGTAAATCCTTTGGATTCGAATTCGATCCCGACAATCCACCGGAGGTTCCCGAAGAAGAGGATGGAGAGGAGTTGGACAATGAATTCGTTCAAGTTCGCCGCGGCATGCAAGTTTTTGACTTCTCCACCTTCTCCGGTGAAATTGACTCTCAAAAAACATGGATTTCCGCCGTCGAGAAGACGTTGACGCCACAACAACTTGAAGATTGGGCAACTTGGCAAAAGCGCAGGCTGGAACAGAATCGAAAAGCTGCGGTGGAAGTCTTTGTTGCTAAGATCGATCTTAAACTATTGCTTTCCCCTGATCAGAGATCACAAATGACACGATGGATCGATCAGGAATTTGGAACGCAATTGGTCAAACAACTACAAGTCTCGACGCGGCGCAACAACTATATCCGCCTGACCGAAATCATGCCGAGTGATTCCGAACTAGCAGGTAAGTCCGTCCCACCTGAACTTGAAGTCTTCCTAACAGTACCCCAACAGAGAATATGGAATGAAGAATTCCAAGAAGAACTGCGCCAACTTATCAACTTGATTCACTAAGTCCCAATTCTCTTGTCATTGGCTCACAATTGGACCAGCCTTAATTCATCGTTTGGTGCAGTTGGCGTTTGCGACAGTTGTGTTGATTTTTGGCATTCCTACTTGCCAGAACTAGTTCTGGCCATAAGACTATCATTCTGATTTTGGGTCTTGTAACGAACCCGAGCGCTCACACGCTTTGGCTTTATTAAACATGGTGGATTAAGGATATCGCGGTGGCAACTAGTAAGCCTTGGTATAAGGACGGATTGCGGTTTACCTGTTCCGAGTGCGGAGACTGCTGCACCGGGTTTTCGGGATACGTCTGGGTCAACAAGGAAGAAATGGAAAAATTGGCAGGCATGCTGGATTTGGAATTCGATGAATTCGAACGCCTTTACACACGCAAAATCGGAATACGTTACAGCTTGAAAGAATTTCCAAACGGAAGCTGTGTATTCTTCGACGAAGAAAAAAGAAACTGCCAGGTCTACGAGGGCAGGCCGCGACAATGTCGAACGTGGCCCTTTTGGGATTCTAACTTACGCACCGAAGACGAATGGAAAAAGACCTGCGAAAGTTGCCCTGGAAGTGGAAAGGGCAAGCTTTTTCAACTAAAGGAAATCGAAAGCCGTCGGGACGTTTTGAAAATCTAGAACCACGGAGATTCGCGGTATAGCCTGACCGCATTGCCACACAATTCTCTTAACGGCGAACAAATGTTAGCCGCCAATAAACATCCCGATCTGTGGCGTATTTGCTTCCAAAAACTTGAACAGAGCATCCCCGATGAAAAAAATTCATGCCTATCAAACTATTCGGAAGCACACTATAATCTGCTCATGGTGAAAAGTCGGTGAGAGAGTGCCCTCAGTTGATTGCCTATTGGCGAGCGACATCGCGGGCCGCCGAAGGTGCAAGTCGCCCTGAACCGCTCAGGCAAAAGGACCGCCGTCATGACACACCATCTCTGGAGAGTGAAGTTGACAAATGTCCGCGCGGAATCGTGCTGCATTTTTTGTTTACTTCCACCGAAGGGGCAAGATTTGATTGGCGTTGTCCTGAAATGGGTTAACTGATCCCAACAAACAACACCAATCAAATTGATCTCTCAGGTACATGGACAGAGGGGCAAATCGTCTTGCTTGGATGTCGTATTTCGAAAATCGTATTTCGCTCGGCGAAATAGAGCCTACTGGGAAAACAAAGATAGTGAAAATCACTATCCAGACTTTTCATTCGACACATTCAAGCTTGTTTTGGCGTTTTGCAAATTCTGGGAGTTCATGATCATGGCTAATTCTCTATCTCCGTTCGTTTCTCGACACATTGGTCCTCGCGATAATGAAATCCAAAAAATGCTGAAGACTTTGGGATATGACTCGCTTGATTCACTCACGAGCGCCGTCGTCCCCCACCAAATTGCTGACAACTCTCAAATGGAAATGGAATTCGGCGTTAGCGAAGAACAAGCCCTTGCTGAACTCAAGGCCCTCGCCTCTCAAAACAAAATCCTTCGTTCGTTCATTGGCCAAGGCTACTATGGAACGCACACGCCGATGGTTTTGCAACGCAACGTATTGGAAAATCCAGCTTGGTATACGGCTTACACTCCCTACCAACCTGAAATTTCACAAGGCCGCCTGGAAATCCTATTCTACTTTCAAACCATGGTTGCCGAACTCACTGGTCTCGAAATCGCAAACGCCTCGCTCCTGGACGAAGCCACTGCGGCAGCCGAAGCAATGACCCTTTGCCACCGCAGCGTCAAAGGCGCCGGGAATCGATTCCTCGTTTCAACGGCTTGTCACCCACAAACAATAGAAGTGATTCAGTCGAGAGCCAAACCGCTTGGAATCGAAGTCGTGTTGTTTGATGAGACGAAAGGAATCGCAGCTTGGGAAGGCGTCTTCGCGTTGATCGTGCAATATCCAACAACGCACGGTACGGTTCACGATTACAAAGCTCTTTTCGAAACGGCTCATAAGCACAACGCGTTGACAATTGTCGCAACCGATTTATTGGCCCTAACGTTACTGCAAGCTCCTGGCGAATTCGGAGCTGATGTTGCAATTGGTAACTCCCAACGCTTTGGCGTTCCATTCGGATTTGGCGGTCCTCACGCTGCGTTCATGTCGACGCGTGACGCCTACAAACGCACGATGCCAGGACGACTCGTCGGCCAATCCGTCGACTCCCACGGCAATCCAGCCTATCGCCTTTCACTGCAAACTCGCGAGCAACATATCCGCCGCGAGAAAGCCACGTCCAATATCTGTACTGCTCAAGCCTTGCTCGCGATCATGGCTACGTTGTATGCCTGTTATCATGGGCCAGAAGGCCTCCGCAGCATTGCGCGGCGCGTCCACGGCCTGGCAACGCGCCTACATGCGTCGCTCATTGCGCAAGGCTTGAAAATTCGCAGCGACAAGTTCTTTGACACGCTTACAGTTGACGTTGGTAATCGGGCAAACGAGTTGATGCAAGCCGCAGTGGCTGCCGGATACAATTTGCGTGCAGTTAGCAAAACGGAAATCGGAATCTCACTGGATGAAACGACGACCGAGGCCGATGTCGCGAATCTAGTCAAAATCTTCGGTGGCGATCAGGTAATTATCGCCAAAGAATCATTGTTGCCAACCGAGGCGTTTCGTGACGACTCGTTCATGTCACAGGATGTCTTCCATATCTATCGCAGCGAAACGGAAATGATGCGATACTTGCGCCGACTATCCGAAATGGACATCGCGCTCGATCGCGCGATGATCCCGCTTGGTTCTTGCACAATGAAACTCAACGCGGCAGCTGAGCTGGCTCCAATCACTTGGCCCGAGTTCAACTCGATTCATCCGTTCGCACCAGACGATCAAACAGTCGGCTATCGCGAAATGATCCGCCAACTCGAACAAATGCTGTGTGCAGCGACTGGCTACGATGCCATTTCTTTGCAACCTAATGCCGGTTCCCAAGGCGAGTATGCTGGCTTGCTGGCGATTAAGGCCTACCACGAGTCGCGCGGCGATCATGCCCGAAACGTTTGCCTGATTCCCAGCAGTGCCCACGGCACGAACCCGGCTAGCGCTCAAATGGCGAACATGCAGGTTGTCGTTGTGAAGTGCGATGAGAGTGGCAACGTAGATCTGGCTGACCTCGATGCAAAAATCGCCGCAAACACAGACAAAGTTGCTGCCATCATGATCACCTACCCTTCGACACACGGCGTGTTTGAAGTCGGCGTGACAAACGTTTGCGAAAAAGTTCACGCTGCTGGCGGACAAGTCTACATCGACGGTGCAAATCTGAATGCACTCGTGGGCCTTGCCAAACCCGGAAAATTCGGCGGCGACGTGTCACACTTGAATTTGCACAAGACATTTTGCATTCCGCACGGCGGCGGTGGACCTGGCGTTGGCCCTGTGGCGGTGCGCAGTCACCTCGCTGCCTTCCTTCCACGCGATGGTGAAAATGGCGATCGCCAAGGGGCACTTGTTAGTGCTGCTCCTTTCGGTAGCGCAAGCATTTTGCCGATCTCTTGGATGTACATTCGCATGATGGGCCCTTGGGGTTTACGCCGCGCGACTCAAGTCGCCATTTTGAATGCGAATTATATTGCCCATCAACTCAAGCCGAATTACTCGACTTTGTATACTGGTGACCACGGATTGGTGGCACACGAGTGCATCATCGATACGCGCCCGCTTGATAAAGACGGCAAAGTTTCAGTGGATGACATTGCAAAACGGTTGATTGATTTCGGTTTTCATGCACCGACCATGTCTTTTCCAGTCGGTGGAACTCTGATGATCGAACCGACTGAAAGCGAATCGTTGCAAGAACTCGATCGTTTTTGCCGAGCGATGAATTTGATCTATGCAGAATATGAACAAGTCAAAGCGGGCAAGTGGCCGGCGGACAACAACCCTCTCCACAACGCGCCCCATACGCTGGATTCGGTCCTAGGCGATAGCGAGCGAGTATACCCACGGCAACTCGCAGTCTGCCCAGATCCAGATGCCGACTACACCGTTAAATACTGGCCACCCGTAGGCCGCGTCGACAACGTCTATGGCGATCGAAACCTCGTTTGCTCTTGCCCACCAGTAGAAAGCTACGAACAACCAGAAACAGAAAAAGTGGGAATCTAGTTCGGTTGATCATGGTTTCTTTACCACGAACCACACGAAAGAGATGCTGAAATGCAATATTCAAAATAACCAAGACATAACAGCGCTGGTTTGCTTGGAATTCATCACTGACTTTTCTTCTCTTTTTTCGTGTGTTTCGTGGTTGACTCTTTGGCCCCCTGTGTGTGTTACTTTTATCGCGCTTTGGGATTGTGACCAAAGTCCGCGATGCTTCCTAGTCAATAGCCGCTTTCCTTCAGGTCGTTGTGAACTTGTACCGGATGCTCGGCTGTAATTCCCTTGACAGCTTTCTTGGGACAACTCAGACTACCTGCCTGCCAGCCATTCGAGTGCTGTGCCGCCGAGGAGGCGGTTGCGTTCTGGTTCCGTTAGTTCACCCAAACTGCGAATCAAAGCCCCTGGTTGCAACTCGCCCAGCGGAAAGGGGTAATCAGTCCCCAACGCTAATCTTTCTACTCCAAACAATCGAACCAAGAGTCGCAACGACTCGCACTCATGTACAAGCGTGTCCAAGTAGATTTGCGACGCGTACTTCTTCGGTGGATTCGGGTTATCTACCGCGCAGAGATCCGGACGAACCTCCCAGCCATGTTGAATGCGTCCCAACGTTGCAGGGAAAGCCCCACCACCATGCGCGAAACAAACCCTCAAGTTTGGAAGTCTTTCCAGCACTCCAGAGAAAATCATCGAACAAATTGCAAGAGACGTCTCTGCCGGCATCCCAACGAGCCAAGGCATCCAATACTTTCTCGTTCGTTCGCCTCCGATCATTTCCCATGGATGCACGAACACACAAGCACCTAACTCTGCTGCTGCTTCGAACACAGGAAACAACTCAGAGCGATCCAAATTCATGCCATTGATGTTGGAGCCAATTTGTACGCCAGCCATTCCGAGATCTCGAACACAGCGTTCCAGCTCTTGAATCGCCAACCCCGGATGCTGCATCGGAATCGTAGCCAAACCCGCAAACCGATCGGGATTGGCACGCATCAATTCGGCGATATGGTCATTCAACAACCTTGAAAGATCCAGCCCATGTTCCGGCTTAGCCCAATAGCTGAACATAACAGGGACCGTCGACAGCACTTGAACATCCACGCCCGCCCTATCGCACTCTTCAATTCGACGTTCAGCCGACCAACAATTTTCTTCCACGCGACGAAACGACTCACCGTCGATCACCATGTCGGCACAGCCCGGTTGCTCATGCACAAGCTGCACGAATCCGCCATAGCCATAGCGTTCGGCAAGATCCGGCCATTCACGCGGCAGGATATGCGTGTGAATATCAATTACTGGATCGCGACGAAAGTGTGAAATGTCCATGAAGGATTTTTTAATTGGTTAATTTTTGGACTTGGGAACGATAGAAATCGGGCAGATCCGTCATTATTCAATTGTCGCAATGCACTTCAGCTCAATCGCAATCGGAGTCGGCAACGCACCGACTTCAACAGTCGTCCGACAGGGCCGTGGTTCAAGAAAATACTCAGCGTAAATCTTGTTAAACGTCGGGAAGTCGCGTTTCATGTTTGTTAGGTAAACAGTCACATCCACTATTTTGTCCCAAGACGATCCGGCTTCGTCAACAATCGCGCGGACATTTTGAAACACGCTATGGCACTGAGCGGCAATGTCATACGACTCCACTTCGCCCGCCGAATTCAGATTGACGCCGGGAATGACCTTCGTACCGCGCTGCCGAGGCCCGACTCCTGACAAAAACAATAAATTGCCGACACGGCGAGCATGGGGATAGGCGCCAACCGGCTCCGGTGCTTTGCTCGAATGGAATTCATATTCGTTCATTGGCATGACTCGATATTTTTTTTGAAATTCGTATTAACACGGACTACCCTTATTAGCATGTGAGTCGCAAGACATAAGTCTTTGGGTATCCCGTCCAAGATACTACATGAAAATGGTTTTCCAAATTGCCAACCGTACTCCTTGCCGACGCTGCAGGTCACAATTCCAACGGCAGAAATTCTCCGTCGACAGTTAACTGCAAAAACAAATATTCTTTGTCTTCGTCCAAAAATCGATCGCGTCCCAGCCGCCTTCTCTTCCAACGCCCGATTCTTTCATTCCACCAAATGGTGTTCGCAGGTCGCGGACCAACCAACCGTTCACCCAAATAACACCCGCGTCAATCCGTCGGCCGACATCGATTGCCGTGTTCAAGCGCTCGGTCCAAACGGTTGCACTTAGTCCGTAACGCGTTGCATTCGCCGATTCAACGGCATGATCAATATCGTCGAACGCTTGAATTGTCACTACCGGACCGAAGACCTCGTCTTGATTGATCGAACAATGCGGTCCGGCATTCGTCAAAACGGTGGGTGCCACAAACCACCCCTTTT
>JAHEAM010000323.1 GCA_024642765.1 Planctomycetaceae bacterium | reverse complement strand
GAAGACAAAATCAAAGAAGTTGACGCGCGTTCTATATGCACTTTTCCGCTCGGAAAACCAGATGGTGACGAATCAGCGGAAATGATCAATGTCCGAGTCGGCAAATATGGCCCTTACCTCGAACAAGGCGAACGCAAGGCGACGTTACCGGCAGATCTAGCTCCCGACGAACTCAAATTGCCGCTGGCAATCGACCTTCTGAATCAAGCGGGAATTGCTGAAGAACCACTTGGTTTTTGTCCGGAAACGAACCGTCCGGTTTATATGAAACAAGGTCGATTTGGACCATATGTTCAACTCGCTGTTGCCGATGAAGACAGCGATGAAAGTCCGAAAAACGCGTCGTTGCTTAAGGGCATGACGCCGGAAACAATCACAATCGAATTAGCTCTTAAGTTATTGACACTGCCACGAACTCTAGGCATTAATCCGGATAACAATGAGCCAATCATGGCGTTCAACGGCAAATTTGGTCCTTATATTAAATGTGGAACGGAAACGCGTTCGCTTCCAGCAGACATCTCTGTTTTAGAAGTCAATTTCGATCAATCAATTGAGCTCCTGAAACAGCCCAAACAGGGGCGTGCGCGTGCGGCCCCAAAGGAACCGTTAAAACTGTTCACCACAAAGTCTCCCGTTACAGACCAAGATGTCAAAATCTTGGACGGTCGTTATGGCCCTTATGTAACTGACGGCGAATCCAACGCTTCTCTGCCAAAGGACGCGACACCGGAATCCATGACCTTCGAAGAGGCTCTTGTGTTACTGGCAGAAAGAAGGGCCAAAGCACCACCGAAGAAAAAAGCTGCTAAGAAAAAATCGGCGAAGAAAGCCTCAAAAAAGGACTCGTCCAAAACAGTAAAAAAATCTGCGAAAAAAACTACAGCTAGTAAAAAGACGTCAGCCAAAACGGCCACAAAAAAGGCGCCAAAAAAAGTTACCGAAAAAACACAGGCGTCCCCAGATCAAGATGCCGATTTTGATATGGATGCCCCGTTTTAAGCGTTTGATTTATTCCCAATCCTGACAGGCCCAATAACAACGGAAATAAAGTGAAAGAGCCGATTGTTTCATTTGCAGATTTCGATGAACAAAAAGTCTTGTTCGACTTGGAAAACGTCCACGGAATCAATCCGCATCGATTTGAAATGTGTTTGTTAGATGGGATTTTGTTTGAAGATGCTGAGTCTGGTCGCTGTGTAGGATTCAAAGACGTAAGGGCAGACGAGTTTTGGGTGCGAGGGCATTTCCCAGAAGTGCCGTTGATGCCAGGTGTCCTGATTTGTGAGTCGGCAGCGCAACTTTGCTCCTACTTCGCAGCCAAAACCAAATTACTTGGTACGCCAATCATTGCGCTCGGCGGTTTAGACGACGTTCGCTTTCGCAGCCCAGTAAAACCTGGAAGTCGCATGGTTACTATGCTCCAACGAGAAAAATCGCGAGCCAATATCATGATCAACGGACGCTTCCAATGTTTCGTCAATCGAGAATTGGTTTGCGATGGAAATATCAAGGGCGTAGCGATCAATACATAGTTCGTTTTTACACAACGTCTAAAATGTCCCAATTCCTTTAACGCCGAAATCACGGGTGCAATAGGTCGCGCCAAATACAGCCTGCCCAGGACCAGCCGACCCCGAAACCCACCATTAAGTTTTGATGTTCCTGCCGAATGCCATTATCTTGCCGCATTTGCTGAATCAAAATCGGTAGAGTACAAGAAACTGTATTTCCAACACCTTCTAACCTGATTGGCATGCGGGCTTCGTCAACACCTAAAACGCCCTGCAACTGCTCCAGCATTTTTCGCGTCGCTTGGTGAAACAAATACTTATCGAGTTGATCCGGCGTGACGTTTGCGGATTCGCATACGGCGCGCACCAATTCCGGTATTTTGTTAACAGAAAAGTTGATCAATCCGGGGCCGTCCATGTAAAGATCACTAGGCCAGCGTTTTCTGTGTCGCGGCGGAATCATGTCCTCGGGATCGCGAAATCCGCCCTTCGAGGCAATCAACGTATTGGCGCCAGTACCATCAGTGCCGAATCGAAAACCTACAAGGCTCGGCTCATCGTGCGCCTCGATCAACGTCGCCGCGCCCGCGTCGCCAAAAATCGTTCGCAGACTTCGGTCCGTCGGGTGAATGAGTTTCGTGTAAGTTTCACCTGTAAGAAAAAGAATGCGGCGCGCGACACCAGCACGAATCAATCCATCCGCAAGCGATAGACCATAGACATAGCCGCTGCATCCCAAGTTGAAATCGAGTGCCCCAACTGATGTCGGTAGTCCCAACCGGTCCTGCAACAAACAAGCCGTAGTCGGCAAGGAATAGTCCGGTGTCTGCGTGCAAAACAAAACGTAATCAATACTCGCGCGATCGATTTGATTTTCCGAAAGCAGTTTTTCGGCAGCTGCAAATGCCAAGTCTGATGAGCATTCGTTTTCTGCTGCGATATGGCGAACGTCAATTCCCGTTTTCGATCCGATGATCTGCATATCCCAATTGGGATTTTCCCGTTGAAGATCATCGTTGCATTCCGTTTTCTCGGGCAGGTGAATCGCGATAGGTCCAATGGCTGCAAACTTCACTTCTTCCCCGGCGAACGAAACACGATTTGATTCGATTTAGACATCAAATCGAAAGCAGCAATCATAACAATCAACTAGCGAATTGACCATTCAGGTAATGGACATGGCAGCCAATTACTCGAAGATCGCTTTAGCCCTTATAAAACACGGCTGCAGCAGGTTTGGGGCAGTTCAATCATGGCCAACCCTATTTTTCCGGAGACCGTTTACCTTTGACTATTCCGGCTGATGACTTTACGTAGCGCTCGCGGCGGGATTGTTTCGCTTGAAATTCGCCGGTTTCCTGTTGCCGTTCGATATCGGCCAGCAAGGCACTTGTGAATCGGCACTTTAGGACTTGCAGACGAAAATGAACGTAGTCAGCCATCTCTTCCACCAAGTCACCACGAACATAGGACTCGATTTCCTCTCGCGCAGGCACACCAATCTGATTTTGTCGCCAGATTTCACCCAAAGTATGAATGCCAGCGTCTCGACGCCCGTTGATAAACGAAAGTCGAGCGATCAGCTTTTTATCCGAACGCATAGACTGTTCGATTTCGGCCGCACGTATCGGATCCAATGCCTCCTCTAAATAGGCCTCTAGTTCTGATTCGCTAAATTCGCTGGCCATTGAATTCCACAAAAAAACGGTTGAAAGGACTTGTGTGAAGCGAATTTCATTTTACCCAACCTGCTGACAGGTAACAAGGATTCGAAATCGAGTGATTCGTGCAGCGTTGTTGCAGTCCAATAGCATCAAGGTTAGCCTAAGACCTTAACCAATAGACATTTTGTGATTCTAATCAGCAGAGTTTTCCCAATGAGTATGCTTTTCAAGTCAACAATGCGGTTGCGTGTAGGTGCCATGCTTATTGTCGTCATATCTTGTGTCGATCAAGTGACTATCTTTGCGAGGCCCGCAACTCAAGAAATCAAATCCGTCTTGGGTTCCACGGCTTCGGGAAACCAAGGCACCGAGTCCCATTCGGTCCAAGACGCCGGGATGGTAAATGGCGAAGCAATGGCAAAGGGACGAGTGTTTGTCGACAACGATCGAAACGGAAAATATGGCCCGGGAGATGCACTGTTTTCCGGAGTAAGAGTCAGCAATGGCAAGTCTATTGTCAAGACAAACGATCGTGGCGAATGGTCGCTTCCAATCGATGATGACTCCATCATTTTCGTGATCAAACCTCGTGGATATCGCACGCCCTTGAACGACCAAAACTTACCGAAATTCTTTTACATTCACAAACCACAAGGCTCACCCAAACTGAAATTCCCTGGCGTTAAACCAACTGGACCCTTGCCACAAACAATTGACTTCCCGCTTTATCCTCAGAACGAACCCGAGTCGTTCCAAGTACTCTTATTTGGAGATCCTCAACCTCGCAACGATCGCGAGGTCGACTACATTGCACACGATGTTATCGAAGATTTGATTGGCACAAAGGCCGCTTTTGGCGTAACCCTAGGAGACATCGTTTTTGACGATTTGAAGGTCTTCGAGTCCCTCAACCAAACTGTCGCCATGATTGGCATTCCTTGGTACAACGTTATTGGCAACCATGACGTCAATTACGATACAACGGAACGACAATATTGCAATGAAACCTACGAGAGTATTTACGGACCAAGCTACTATTCTTTCGACTATGGCCAAGTCCATTTCGTCGTAATGGACAATATCGATTGGGAAACAAAACCCGATGGTCGTGCCGGCTATGTCGGGAATTTCGGTGAACAGCAACTTGACTTTTTGCAGAAAGACTTAGAACTCTGTCCGGAAAATCAAATGGTGGTTTTGATGATGCACGTACCATTGAAGGGCGTCAAGGATCATCCCGACCTGTTTCGTTTGATCGAAAAACGTTCATTTTGCATCTCAATATCTGGCCACACACATACGCACGAACACGTTTACTTCGACAAGAATTCCGGTTGGAATGGCGAGAAACCCCACCATCACATCGTCAATGTAACCGTCAGCGGCAGCTGGTGGTCAGGCAAAAAGGACGAACGTGGCATTCCGCACACAACAATGGCTGATGGTGGTCCCAACGGCTGTTCACGCATCACGTTCAATGGACAACAATATGTTTTGGATTATTTGGCGGCGGGTGTTGATCGTGGCCGACAAATGCGAATCCAGTTCCCGACAACATTGCCTGCCAATGATTCCGCCCAAACTCCTGTATATGTAAATGTGTTTGATGGCTCCCTGAACTCGGTCGTCAAGATGCGAATTGACGGCAATGCCGAATGGTTGACGATGGACAAGGTCGCTGAAGCCGATCCGTTTTTTGTAAGCCTTTATGCCGAAGACCA
>JAHEAM010000322.1 GCA_024642765.1 Planctomycetaceae bacterium | reverse complement strand
GAATACTTAACGGGTACTGCCAAGTCCCTGTTGAAGTTTGAAAACCTTGGTCGCGATTTGATGATTTGTGTTGTTTTTGGTTTGGGATGTGTTGTTGGGTTGTTAAGTTTTTCGCGGGTATTGCGGTGGTTGTTTGCTCATCACCCGTCGGAGACATTGAGTGTTATGCTTGGGTTGATGCTAGGTGCCGTCGTGAAACTCTGGCCGTTTTCAATGCCTGAGCATCGTGTTGGCGAAACGTTGACGAAGGCTGTCGAAGTAATCGAAATTACGCCAACGTTGCAAGTGGGCGTTAGTTTGACGGTACTTGCGTTCGCGCTGCTGACCGTAGCTACTACCTACGTCGGACAACGGAAGCGTAAATTGCTCGATTGATTGAATCGCTCAGAAAAATCGCAAACGAATGTTGAAGTAAGCTGTTGCCTAAGTAACTTTCATTTAGGTCAAATCATAGGATTCGAACATGAAACGCCCAAATGTCTTGGCATTCGCTGGAAGTGCCCGTAGCCAGTCGCTTAACAAGCAGCTTATTCAGTACGTTGCTACCCAACTGAGCGACTTGGATCTAAATGTCACATTTAAGGATTTGAGTGATTTTCAGATGCCGCTCTATGATGGTGATCTGGAGGAAGCCTCTGGGATTCCTGAGGCGGCAGTTCGGTTTTACGATTTGCTGTGTTCGCACGATGGATTTGCAATCGCTTGTCCTGAATACAATTCGTCGATCACACCACTATTAAAAAATACAATCGACTGGGCGACACGTCCGCGGTCGGGTGAGTCACCACTCAAGGCATTTACGGGAAAGTCTGCATTGTTGTGCGCGGCGTCGCCTGGAGCATTGGGAGGTGTTAGAGGACTAAATCATGTGTCCAGTATTTTGCAGAGCATTGGCACATTGGTTGTGCCGATTCCGGTTTCGGTACCTAGTGCGCATCAAGTAATTTCAGCGAGTGGTATTGGAGATGAACGCGTCGCGGGGATGTTAAATAAATTGTGCGCCCGTTTTGCCAATGTACTGCGGGGCGCACAATCGATGACTTAGGGTCCATCCCAGAAACCGCTTTTCATTGGTTACTGCAGAACGGCAATGACGATAGCAACGTCAGTCGAACTATTTTTTGATTTCAATTAGTTCGACTAAGAAGTGCAAAGTTGCGTTCGGGGGGATTGGTCCACCGGGTGTGCCTCGTTCACCGTAGCCTAACCCGGAGGGGATTTCCAATTCAATCATTCCGCCTTCGCCGACATATTGCATACCTTCGGTCCAACCTTTTATCACTCGATTCAAGGGGAACGAAATCGACTCTTCGCGTTGGAAGGAGCTGTCAAAAATCGTTCCATCATCCAGCCAGCCTTTGTAGTCAACTTCGACGGAGTTAGTGGCTTCGGGCTTGGTTTTGTCAGACTTTCGCAAGATGCGGTATTTCAGGCCCGACTCGGTGGTCTTAAATTCACGCGACGCGTCTTCGTCGATTGTACCGGGTTTGCGAACTTCGGCATCGTCTTTAGGTCCTGCGGTCAATGGCTCGTCCTTTTTGGTGGAGTCTTGTTCTTGAACTGGGGTTTGTGCTTTGATTTTTTCTTGAGTCTCGGGCTTCTGAAACATTGCGGTTGCCGTGAGTGGTAATCCAAAACCAACGGCGGCTACCATACCAATAGCGGCACAATTGGAAACAGTTTTGAGAGAGAAAAGGCTACGCATTCAGTTGGACTCCATCTTCTAAGTGTGAAATTGCTAAAATACTCTCAAAGTCTAGCAGTTCCAAAAAGGCAAGACAATTGAAAAGTTCCGAGGTCCAATCCGCAGGGGTGCCCATAAGAAGGCCTTTTCAAGCGCAGGGGCATTTCCTAGAATGGGCTTCGACATTCTTCGCGATCTCGAAACAAATGTTTCGAAACCAGCACGTTCGTATTTTCATAAATTCAATGAAAAGCAATGTCAAATTATTGAAAAAGGACGGTTAGTTCAGTTGGTTAGAACGCCACGTTGACATCGTGGAGGTCGTTGGTTCGAGTCCAATACCGTCCATCAAAGAAGCGCTGTAGAGACTCTCAGTTCTCGACAGTGCTTTTTTATTGGGGTTTCTTGAACCGCCAGTCTCAATAGTGCTTGCCGGTACAGCGTCGGATTTGGCGTCAAATTCAAAAATGGCGTCGGATTTGGCGTCAGCTTTTTGACGTTATGCCCAGCTTGATTTCCGGGTTCAGCAAAAAATGTCCGTACGTTGAATCAAGGCGTCGAAAGAATTTCGACCAGACTCTAAACTGGCTTTCGTGAGAATATCGCCTGCAATCTTGCCCAATTGCGAAACCAACGCTAGGAAAAAAAGCAATTAATCACCATCAGCCGTCTAAAGTTGTTTTTTTTTGATTAAAAACGGAAAAAACATGACACGATGTTTTACGGGAATTCGCATTAAACAATAGGCAGCGATCCATAAGCATTCACACTGTAATTGAACACTCGCTGGATTGCTGATTAAATCCATTTCCATTGGGAGCGTGTAATGTATAAAAATATTTTCTTGTTATCCGTGACGTTGGTTTCTTCAACGTTGTTTGTTTCGAACTTCGCATTTGCCGAAGTTACCGTGACGCAAGTGGGAAGTGACTTGTACATCGTTGGAGGCGACGGGAACGATTCGGTTTATGTGTCTCAATTTTGGAATAGCAACTACGTTTATGTTTACGACCTGGACACCGACATTGATGGCTTCTATTACGAGGTTGACAAAGTATTTGTTGACACAGGAAATGGGGATGATTTAGCGTGGATTCTTGATTTTTATTCAGCATACAACGGCCTCTACAACAATGCTGAGATTCGTGTGGACACGGGCAATGGTAGCGACTACGTAAGACTCGAAGCTTTTGCACCGAAGTCACTAGAGGTTAATACTGGAAACGAAAATGATAGCCTGCTTTTGTTATCTGAAAACGGTGTCCATTGGGGTGGTTCGATCTCTATTAATACCGGAAATGGTGAAGATCAATGCGAAATCAATTCTTATGGGGACAACATCAATGTCGATCTCGGAAATGGCAAAGATAAACTAACGGGATGGAGTTGGAATGCTAGTTATTACGGAATTGAGTACAGCAATGGCACGTTGGATGGTGCGAATGGAAAGGATAATTGTTCAGGGTTTTACGACTTTTTCGGGACACTCAACATTGTAAATTGCGAAGATTGACGACAGCGTAAATTTTGCATTGCGGAGATTGATATTTAAGTTTGATGAACCTTTTTAGAGACGCAACCATATATGATACAATTTGCCTTCGGAGATTTGCCAAACGGTAAGAATCGCACTCTTTGTCGATCACTTTGGAAACGCTTCCGATACTCGTTGTAATATGTGAAAAAGCAGGCGATCTGGAGTGCTCTTGAGAAGTTCAAACTCTAAGCCTACCGAAATCGCTTCCGGCTGCTACTTTGATTTTCTTCGTTTTGCTTTGGCTTTTGGACGCTGCATCAATCAGTTGGCTTGGCAAGTTTTTTTTGCAACGTCTCATGGTTACCGATAACGATGGCTGCTCTAACCATCACGGTACCTCTCAATTGCGTGTAGGTCGATCCTGCAATAGACTAAGTCCTGATTTATAAACAAGTCTCCTTGGGAGCTTTGGTCCTGGCGAGCAAACTTTGACGGGCATTCGAGTGACGTCTTTTGTTGCGCCAACAGCCACGCCAGTGACGACTTTTACAGGGTGCAACTTGTTTGGAAAGTCAGCGTCTCTCAACGAGACCATGATATGTTTTATTGGGATGTACCTAAGTCATCTATTGGCCGTTTTCAAACGGTGAGTTCTATTGCCGCGGTTGGGTGAGCGCGGTCGTTATTAAATCTCAGAATGAACACAGACCTAAAGCTAAAACGAACTCCATTTAGTACACGGATGCTGTTGTCATGTATGTTCGGAGTTCTGCCATTTTTGGTTCTTCCAATTACAAAAAGACTCATTAGGACGTTTGTCTTGCCCAACGGTACAACTTTGCAGCAAGACTTGACTGAAAAAGTGTTTCTTGCCGCGGTGGTCTTGATCGGAGGACTCGTTGCTGTTGGAGCCGGACCAATGGGACTTGCCAGCAGGATCAGATGCGACCGATGGCAATTTTTATGGCTGATTCCAGCCTCGTTTATTGTGTTGAATCTATCACGCGGTCAATTCAAATTTGAAAACATGATTGTTTTGACAGCCTGGTCATTTTGCGTTGCAATCTGGGAAGAATGCTACTGTCGTGGCATCCAGTTTGAGATCCTGCGTCCCTTGGGCTCACTTGTATGCATTGTCGTAAGCACCTTCTGGTTTGGAGTCATTCATTTCCAATCGGGCAACTTGAATATGTTTGCTGTATCGATGATCGGCCTCGGCTTGGCAAGTGCTTACGCCCGGACAGGCACGCTTGTGCCTGCTATTCTCGTTCATTTGGGTATCAATCTCTCTAGCGGCATTGTATCGACAACCCGCCAAGGATTCTCAGACGACATTTTTTTTCTAAGTTGCCTTACCGGAGTTGCGAGCCTTGCGTTGATATGCCTTACACGATTCTTCGTGAGCGATACAAGCGTTCGTTAAAGACGTGCAAATGGGCTGAAAAAACCAATCGAACAAATCAAATTACCAAACAACTCGCTAAACACGATGTCGACGAAATGAAAAGCGATGGAGGCGTGATATCAAGCCGCCAAGCCAATTGCGAGCATGTCAGCGATTGCTGTTCTGATTACGATTGCTTTGTCTGTGTTTGCTCGATCGTTGATTGATACCAAGCTGCCAAAAGTACGAATAATGCGACGCACGACAAATCAAAAACCTATCCTCTTGCGAACATTTCAGCGTAGTTGGGGTCTTGAATCAAGTGAGCAGCGATATGTTCGGTAACCGCGCAAATGGTGA
>JAHEAM010000321.1 GCA_024642765.1 Planctomycetaceae bacterium | reverse complement strand
TTGGTCGTTTGTGAACGATGCAGTCGCAGGCTTTTTGACCGACAGGGTCGTGCGCACCGAAACAAAAATCGAAAACCTGACGCCCTGGGCAACTCTGGGGCGCAAATGGCATTTTATGGACAAAGGCTTTCTGGGTGATGATATTCGCGATTGGGATTTTGATGTCTTGGAAAAAATCCTAAGCTCAATCGAATCAATTTCAAATGAGAATGATTATGACTGGACGAACAAACAAGTCATCCACGTCAGCAGAAAAAACAATAAGCCATGGATTAGCGTCTACACAAAACGTGCGGATGCCGTTTGGCTTCAGTTCAGTTCGGAAGTGGGGCGATTTTCAAAAGGTCAATTGGAGGCTCTTTCGCCCCGCAATGAGGTCGTTGCCGGCACTGACGATTCCGACGTCGTGAAGCTTGGATTCGATTCGATCACGGAAACGAGTCAAAACTTGCTGGTAGAATTGTTGCAAGAACAATTCAATAGCCAACAAACAGACGAAGCTGTTTCAAGTAAAAAGTAAATCGTTTAACTGTCAGCAGCAGGCGCACGCAGTTTACCAACGCAATCAAGGACAATCAAACAGTGAATAAACCTAGCGGTGCATTGCAGATCCCACGCAATCTTTTGTTTCGTTACAAATTCAATTTGAAACCATTGGCGAACGACGCGAAAAGTCCAAACGAGTTGGGCCCTGAGTTTCGAATCCCGTCGTTCGGACGATTCGAAGGCCAAGTCACTTATGCGGATTGGCGCGGTGCATGGAGTGAATCGGGACTCTATTTCACAGTTTCCGTCGCGAACAAGGAACGCTCGCTATGGTGCAAACCGAATCAGCTATTAGAAAGCGACTGTTTCCAAGTCTGGATTGACACCCGCGACACACAAACGGTGCACCGCGCGACACGCTATTGCCATTGGCTCGCCGCCATGCCGTCGGGAGGTACAGGAAAAACAGAGGCGATGGCTCTTATGCTAAAGATCAACCGAGCGAAGGAAGATAGTCCAAGTATGAATCGTGCGAAGCTCGCTGTCGAAAGTAGCCTAACAAAATCGGGTTACGAACTTCGGCTATTTGTGCCAGGTGGAGTGTTGAACGGATGGGACCCTAGCGAAAACCCGCGAATCGGAATTTTCTTAAGCTGCACCGATCAAGAATTTGGTTCGCAAACACTCTCGGTTAGTGATGTTCTACCCTGTGCAGAAGACCCGAGTCTGTGGTGTACAGCAAATCTGGAAGGGTCATAACGAAGGCTTGGTTTTTCGCCCTCCCAAATGGGTGGGTTGCGATTCGATTTTGGGAGGATTGAGCGAAACGTTGGCACCAATGACGCATCTTGCATCAACAAATAGGGTTGCATGTGTGGTTTGAATTTGAACAAATACCAGCATGAGGCGCAAGCCTGTGAATCAAGGCCGAGAAAAAGGTTCACTAGCTGCGATTTCGGGCTGGTACTGAAACGCTTCGCCTTTTCATTATTCTCTAGTGGTTTGATTTCCGTTCGATCGAGATGGCGACTAACCGTCGCATTCTCGACACCTTTCAAACAACAAACCTAACTCAAAAAGAATCTCAACCTCCAGACGCAAATATTAAAATGGGAAACTCAAAACCGGCAATCCGAGGTTCCGCAGCCACCTTATTCAGCGCAAACTCCGGATATTCACGCGCGAATAAATTTGGTAACATTGGGCTGTTGTGTGAATATTTAACGGTAGTTTTTCTCAAGGAGACCCCAAAAATGAACCGAATCGTCATCGCTTCCCTATTTACCGGTTTGATGGCTGTAGCCAGTTTCGGATTTGGATGCGACCAATGTGGATGTGCGACTAGTTGCACGACGATGTGCCCGAAAACTTGTTGCACCACGACATACAAGACCGTGATGTGTTGCCGAAAAACAACACGACTTAAGAAGGTCACTTGCCGCGATGCCTGCGGCTGCTGCTACACCAAGTGCGTTCCGTACACGACCATTGAACGCTACTGCAAAAAAGTTCCCGTGACGACCTGCCGAACGGTTTGTGTACCAGTGCAAACCTGTGCACCCGTCAAATCTTGTTGTTTGTCTCGGGCATTTGCTGCACCTTGCGCGACGTCCTGTGCTCCCAAGCGAATTGGTTTGCTGGCGAGAATTCACAGCCATTTCAGTTGCAAAACCTGCTGCAACTAAAGGCGTGGCATTTAGACGCGGCTGAAGCTATTTGGCCGCTTACGTCGTATTCAACTAATAGCCGATGTGTTTCCTGGAACGAAGTTTTTTTTGAACACATCCGCTTGAAAGTGAACCCTTCGTGTTAGCGCACGAAGGGTTTGTTTTTGCGCGTTCGTACTTTCAAATTTGGCGAAAAAAATCTAGAATCGATTCCAGTCATGAGTTGAAATATATGAACAGGCTTCAGTACAGGCGGCAAAAACTTTGGAAACCGTAAAAGATACCTCCCCCGAGTCGTTTTTTTCACGTAATGAATTTCTGATCCGTCGCCTTCATTCCCTCAGCGGGTTGATCCCGGTTGGGGCCTATATGGTCGTGCATTTGCTTGCGAACGCTTCGATCTTGAATGGAGTTGAGTCGTTTCAAAACATTGTCTATCAGATTCACAGTTTAGGAAACGCACTTTTACCGGTCGAAATTATTTTCATTTACCTGCCGATTTTGTTTCACGCACTTTTTGGGTTCGTGTTCATTTTTGGTGCCAAAAGTAATCTGGCTCACTATCCGAATACCAAAAATTATCGTTATGTCGCTCAACGGGTTACGGGAATTATTGCGTTCTTGTTTATTTTCTCACATGTCATGCACTTGAACGGTTTGATCCACGCCGATTGGTATCGCGAATCGATCGCAGATCCTTTGGGACTGGCGAAGTTTCATCCTTACAATGCGGCGTCCTCCGCAGCGGCGGCGTTGCAGTCGCCGTTCGTGAGTGCTTGGTACGTAATTGGCGTACTGTCGTGTGTTTATCATTTCGCCAATGGTTTGTGGACGATGGGTATTACTTGGGGAGTGTGGGTTAGCCCACGAGCTCAAAAGTGGGCCAGCAATGTCTGTTTGGGAGTTGGGGTAATCATTGCGATGATTGCAATGAGTTCCCTCGTCGGCTTTTGGAAGATCAATGTTCCCGAGGCTGCAGCTCGCGAGCAACAGATGTACGAACAGCGAGTCAATGATGGATCAATTTTGAAGGACGATCATAAATTGACGCCCGCGGACAGTAATCCGAATCATTAAGTCTTCTTTCGCATTTGAAACCTAGATAAATTACAAACCGACGGAATTCTTCGCATCCAGAAAGTGATGAGCTGATATGAGCAAACAACGTGTAGTGGTAGTCGGAGGCGGATTGGCCGGCCTGGCTTGCACGATGAAACTATGTGAATTGGGAATCGCTGTTGATCTCGTGAGTTTGGTGCCGGTGAAGCGTTCGCACAGCGTTTGTGCCCAAGGCGGCATTAACAGTTTCAACGAACAGACTCGTCAACTGGGTGATTCCGAATGGAAGCACTTGGACGACACGGTCTATGGTGGTGATTTCCTCCAACACCAACCCCCTGTCAAAGAAATGGCAATGTGGGGCCCGAAGGTCATTGAGTTGATGGACCGCATTGGCGTACCTTTCAACCGAACCCAAGAAGGCTTTATCGATCGCCGGCGATTCGGCGGAACACTGTACAAGCGAACTGCATTCGCCGGCGCAACGACGGGCCAGCAATTGCTCTACGCTCTCGACGAACAAGTCCGCAGTTGGGAGTCGCAAGGGTCCGTCAATAAATTTGAACACCATGATTTTCTAGGACCCATTCTGGATGATGACGGCGCTTGTCGTGGGATCGTAGCGCAAGACCTCTTGTCTATGCAAATTCGATCGTTCCCGGCGGATGCGGTTGTGATCGCCTCTGGAGGACCGGGCCTTATTTACGGTCGTTCGACAATGTCGGTCATGTGCAACGCCAGTGCAGCGAGTCGCTGTTTTCAGGCCGGTGCCAAATACGCGAATGCTGAGTTCATCCAAGTCCACCCGACGGCAATCCCAGGCGCCGACAAATTGAGGCTAATGAGTGAATCAGCACGTGGCGAAGGCGGAAGGGTTTGGGTCCCAAGAACACCCCACGATCCGCGAGACCCCAAGACCATTCCAGAAAACGAACGCTATTATTTCTTAGAGGAACGCTATCCAGCCTACGGTAACCTCGTCCCGCGCGACATCGCGACACGCGAGATTTTCGACATTTGCGTAAACGAGGGCCTGAGCGTCGAACGCGATCGACTGTGCGTTTACCTTGATCTAACGCACATTCCGAAACAGGAACTTGATCGCAAACTCGGCGGAATTCTCGATATCTATCAAAAGTTTCAAGGCGTTGATCCACGTTTCACGCCGATGAAGATCTTCCCAGCGGTCCACTATTCGATGGGTGGATTGTGGGCCAACTTCAAGAAGCATAACGATGGTGGACTCGTTGTCGGCGCACCAACAAATCAACAAACAAACATCCCCAATCTCTACGCGATTGGCGAATGCGACTACCAATACCACGGAGCCAACCGTTTGGGCGCAAACTCTTTGTTGAGTTGCATTTTCTCGGGTCTGATCACGGCACCTGGCATTGAGACTTTGTTGAAGAGTTCCAAACGCGTTGCAGCCGAGATGGAACCCTCACTCTTTAGCAATGCCGTTGCAACTCACCAACAGAAACACGATGACTTGCTATCACGAAACGACGGTGATGAGAATCCTTATTTGATTCATCAAGAACTTGGCGACGTGATGACTAAGGCCGCGACGGTTGTTCGGCGTAACGATCAATTGCAAAAAGCTTACGAGACCATCTCCGAATTGCACGTTCGGTCGAAACGCTGCTCGTTGTCGGACTCGGGTAGTTGGACGAATCAAAACGTCGTGTTTACAAGA
>JAHEAM010000320.1 GCA_024642765.1 Planctomycetaceae bacterium | reverse complement strand
GTTCGACGGGGATGGAGGTGGCGCAAGTCTGATTTGTTTGAACGCGGAGGACGGCGAGGAACTTTGGAAGTTTGACTATCAGGCGTTGTACCAGGACATGTATGGATTCGACAACGGACCACGTTGCAGTCCGATTGTCGATGGCGAGCGAGTTTACATTTTTGGCGTTGAAGGAATGTTGCACTGCATCCATGCACAGACTGGAAAGGTGATTTGGAAGGTCAACACAGAACGTGAGTTTGGAGTCATTCAGAATTTCTTCGGTGTTGGTAGTTCCCCGATTGTCTACGGAGATTTGCTGATCGCGATTATTGGAGGAAGTCCAAAGCTGTCGTCCGATTTGCAGCGAAGGCGACTGGATGAAGTTAAGCCGAACGGCAGCGCGATCGTGGCTTTCGACAAAATGACCGGTGAAATTCGTTACAAAGCGATCGATGCTTTGGCGGGCTATGCAGCACCGGTAATCGCAGCGTCAAATGAAAGGACTACCGGATTGGCGTTTTGTCGAAGCGGGCTGTTTGCGTTTGATCCGAAAACTGGGGAAGAGGTTTGGTCGTTTCCTTGGAAGGCTAGAAAATATGAAAGTGTGAACGCAAGTACACCGGTTGTGATAGGTGAACGCGTGCTGATTACTGAATCCTATGGGCCGGGAGGGGTTTTGCTGGACGTCTCGGGAGGCGAGCCAGTTGTTGTTTGGCAAGACGAAGATATTCGCGACCAGCGACTGTCGTGTCACTGGTGCACGCCGGTTGTCGTCGATGGTTTTGCTTATGCGTGTCACGGCGAGAAACCCAACGGCGCGGAATTGCGATGTGTTGAGCTGGCGACTGGAAACGTCAAGTGGAAAGAAGTTGGTTTTGGACGGTGCACTCTGACCTACGCTGATGGGAACCTGATAGGCCTAAGTGATGCCGGTTCGCTCTTTGTAATTCGCGCCAATCCGGAACGTTTGGAATTGGTTACCCGGTACGAAACCCCAGACCGTGATTCCGCATTTGTAGCTCCCTGTTATGCCGCGCCGATTGTTTCGCATGGTTTGATGTACGTTCGCGATGCGCAGCGATTGTATTGTTTTGATTTGCAGAAAAAGTAATTGCGAGCGTAAGTTTGCGACTTGCTTCTAGACGTCGCGTGGTGGGCGAAGCGTTGCTAAAGCGTTGCTAAAATAGCCAGCCAGGAATTTGAACAAGAGAACGTCGCCCTAATGGCTCATTCGAGTCCGTAAAAATGCTCCGCTGTTTTTTGGAAAATTGCAGTTTGTTCGGTTTTTGAAAGCGATTCGATTAACGCTTTAGTCGTTGTTACCGTTTGCTCGTAAGTTGCTGCCAACTCGCATACAGGCCAATCGCTACCGAACATGATTCGGGACGGAGTGAACAGCTCAATGGCTGCATCGGCATAGGGTTTCAAGTCCTCAATGGACCAGTTGTCCCAATCACATTCCGTTACCATTCCAGATAGCTTGCAGTAAATGTTTGGACAATCCGCAGCTAATGCCAGTTCGCGGCGCCATTCGGAATATTCTCGGTCGCGAATCTTGGGCTTTGATAGGTGGTTAATGACTAGCTTTAAGTTTGGAAAGCGACGTGCAACAGTTGGCGCGTGCCGAAGGTGTTCGGCATAAAACAATAAGTCAAACGAAACACCGTGTCGCTCCAAAACTGCCAGCCCGGGTGATACAGAATCGCTTACGATAAACTCAGAATCGGGTTCGTCTTGCGTTATGTGACGAATCCCAACCGCTTTTGGGTGTTTCCTGAAGTCCAGCAGTTGTTGCTCGCATGCGTCACTTTGCAGGTCCACCCAGCCCACAACGCCTGCAATGAATTCATTTTCATCCGCCAACTTCAGCGCCCAGCGATTTTCCGTCAAATTGTGTTGGGTCTGTACTAAGACGGTGCGATCAACACCAGCAGCACGAATGTTCTCCTCTAAATCTTGTGGCATAAACGAGCGACAGATTTTTTCGTGTTTCGGTGCTTCTTGCCAGCGATAGTCAAATTCGTTTCGCGAGCGATCCCACAAATGATGATGGGCGTCAATGATCATCTTTTCCCTTGTCTTCTTGGTCTCAGTTTTTTCGAGCCTTACTAGGCGAACGACTTCAGCGGAGTGTCGTTGTTTTCTACGCGGCCCTCGACATAAAACCAGTTGTGGATTGGTTTTAGTACTTTTTGTACTTCAGCCAATAATTGTGTGTCGATCGGCTCGTTGATCCAGTCGACCCATTGCCCGATTCGTTGGGGATTTGCGGAGCCGGTGATGCAAGTCGCCAGGTTTTGATTTCCGATTGAATACTGAATTGCCAACTTCGCTAAATCGGAGCCAGCTGCCACGCAAACGGCAGCCGCTTGAGCGCAAATGTCGCGAACATGAGCCGGCGCCTTGTGCCAAACAGGTAGTGGTGCGCCGGTCAATAATCGAGCACTGAAGGGAGCGGCATTCATCACTCCGACACCGCGCGTGCTCATTTCAACAGCCAAATCACGTAACATATCGTTTTGAAGCGTAAAGTGGTTGTAAGATAAAATCAAATCCAGTTCCGTTTGCGCAAGGATCTCACGGAAGATCTTCATCGGGTAGCCAGAAATTCCTATAAACCGTACTTTGCCCGACTTTTGGATTTCACGCAGCGCGGGAATAGTTTCGTTGACAATTTGATCGAGACCAACAAATTCGACGTCATGACAAAGCGCGATGTCTAAGTACTCGACGCCCATGCGCTCAAGGCTAATGTCAATACTTTCACCAACTCGCCTGGCGGAAAAATCAAAATGAGCCGGCGCGTACCGGCCGAGTTTCGTACACAAGAAATATCGCTCGCGCGGAATTTTGCGAAGTGCGTAACCTAATAGCACCTCGGATTGTCCGCGGCCATAGTAGGGTGACGTGTCAATGAGATTCATGCCTCGATCAAGTGCCACGTGGACACTGTCCAAGCATTCATGCAGATCAACCTCTCGAAACTCCGCACCTAATGATGACGCACCGAAACCCAATACTGAGACTTGCATTCCCGTTTTACCGAGGGGGCGACGTTCCATAGATTTTACTTCTCCAAGTTTCGAAAATAGTTGATTGCATCCAGAGCAGCAGATTCAGATTCAGGTAACGGAAACGCTTCAACTGCGAGAAATCCATCGAATTTGCAATCGAGGAGAGCTGAGTAAACCGCCTTTAAATTACTATGACCTCGTCCGGCAACCTGCCGATTGGAATCGACGAAGTGAACGTGCCCGATCCATGCAATATGCTTTTTTATTGCTGAAGCGATGTCGCTCTCTTCGATATTCATATGAAAGGTATCGGCCAACAGTTTTAGATTTGGGGCCTTGGTCGCAGCAATGAGTTTCACGGCATCTTCGAGCGTGTTGACCAAATCCGATTCATAACGATTGAGCGGCTCAAAAAATAATGCTTGTCCAAGCTCCTGGGCATAATCGGCGAGTTCAGAAAGTTTTTCGGTAAGCATTGAAACGACTTCCGGCACAGGACGTTCACCGACCTTGCCCTGCATTGAACCGATAATTGCGACTGCATTCAATTCCGCGGCGCGGCCAATAACCTCACGCACATACTGGGCGGCTTTAGTTCGTTGGGCGGGATTGTTGTCCGTCAACGTCAGCCCTTGGGAAATGGCGCCGCCTCCCGTCCCAATCGTCGAGACCGGAATCTGAAATTCAGTGGTCAATAGTTTCAAGTCACAATTGTCGAGCGCTGCCAAATCCGGAGGAAAGATTTCGATTGCATCAAAGCCAAGTTTTTTGGCAGTCGCAAATCCGGCACGCACATCAGGCCCCAAAACGAATGGACGTTTTGAACTGTTTGGCAAAAGACTGAGCGTGATTGAATTTCGAATCCGTGGCATGTTCGTCCGATAGTTATGTGCTGCGTTGTTTCCACCATGTTTTGAGCTTCTCTAGTTTAACGTCCGCTGCCTCCAGCCTAAAGTAGCAGTGAAAATTTGTTACCGCTTAATGATGTTCATTTTTTGAAGAACACAAGACGCAAGTTCTAAGACTCGAGTTGTGAATTGATTCGAATCAGTGCCTTGCGAAGCCAACCCTTCGATGTGACAATCGACAATCTTGTATACCGGCGGCAATCGCTTCGCAACAACCACCGGCAGATGGCTTGAATGCCACCGGCATAAAAGATTGCAACTTCAAAACTTATTATTCTTGGGTGAAATGACGACTAAACGAAGTAACTTTGGCGAAGATTTGGCGTTTTTGTCAACGCACGTTGAAACTCAATTACTGCAGAGCGAGGACGCCGCGATCGTTGTCGTCCCGGCTTGGCAAGGTCGAACGATGACCTCGACTGCTAACGGTAACGCAGGGAACAGTTATGGTTGGATCAATTACGAACTCATCGCATCAGATCGGCGCGATCCGCAAGCCAACCTTTACGGAGGTGAAGACCGTTTTTGGATTAGCCCCGAAGGTGGCCAGTTTTCTTACTTCTTTGAAGCAGGCGACGATCTGGTTCTGGCCAATTGGCGGTGTCCGTCAGTGATAGACACGGAAGCGTTTGAAGTAATCGATTCAAGTCAGTCCTCTATTTCGTTCGGCAAAGACTGCGAACTCAAGAATTACGGCGATTACGATTTCTCAATGCGGCTGGAGAGAACGGTTTCTCTGTTGAATCGCGAAATTGCAGCCAAATTGCTGGGCGTTGAATTGCCGACCTCATTGCGAGTTGTGGCGCACGAAAGTGAGAATCGAATTACGAATCGGGGTTCGAGTCCTTGGACCGAATCGACAGGAATGCCGGGAGTTTGGATTTTGTGCATGAACAAGCCTAGTCCGCGCGCGACGATGCTTGCTCCGTTTCGAGTCGGGCCTGTTTCCGAGCGAGGGGAAATTGTCACGAGCAATTATTTTGGTGAGCTTGATGAATCTCGATTGAAAGTAG